>CAZWTI010000170.1:0-4447 GCA_964637065.1 uncultured Puniceicoccaceae bacterium | reverse complement strand
GGTCGTAAGGTAGTTGTCCATGGGCGAAAGTCTAAACGTCTCGGAGGCCCAATGGGAAACGCAAAAGTTGTTACTTTGCTCGAAGAGAGTCCCGACTTGTTGAATTTCGCGCTTGTTGCGAGGAGGTTTTTCCCGTGGAATTGGTAGCTTTCCTAAACTCTAACCCATCCTAATTGGAAAACCTCATGAAACGTATCTTGATTTCCCTTTTCGCTTGTATTGCGGTCGCTGCAGTCTCAAATGCCGCACCTTCCAAGACGGACGCCGCCGATCCCTCGAAGGTCGATGCCGACTACGCTATCCAAGGTGAATACACCGGCACCGTGAAGGGAGAGGATGGCGACAAGAAGCTGGGCTGCCAAGTGATTGCCCTAGGTGGTGGTCAGTTTACCTCCCGGGGTTACGTGGGCGGACTTCCCGGAGATGGGTGGAACCTGAACAAGGAGGAGATGGTCAAGGGTTCCAAGGCCGACGACGGTTCCGTGACCTTCGCCAACGACAAGCACCGCGGAACGATCAAGGACGGCGTGATGACCGTGAAAACCTTGGACGGCAAGAAGATCGGTGAGTTGAAGCGTATCGTTCGCAAGAGCCCTACCTTGGGAGCGAAACCGCCGAAGGGAGCCGTGATCCTGGTCGACGGCAAAAAGCACGGGGCAGACCTGTGGAAGGGTGGGCGCCAAACTAAGGATGGTTTGCTGATGGAAGGGTGCACAAGCAAGCAGACTTTCGGCGATTTCGAGATTCACATCGAGTTCCGTACTCCCTACAAGCCAAGGGCGCGCGGGCAGGGTCGCGGGAACAGTGGTTTCTATGCCCATGGCCGATACGAGGTGCAGGTGCTCGACTCCTTCGGCCTCGAGGGTCGCCACAACGAGTGTGGGGGCATATATTCGACCAAGGCGCCGAAGCTCAACATGTGCTATCCTCGGCTTACTTGGCAGACCTACGACGTCGACTTCACCGCCGCCAAGTTCAAGGACGGCAAGAAGGTAGCGAACGCAATCATGACGGTTCGCCACAACGGAGTGGTCATCCATGACAAGACTGTCTGTGACCATTCCACCACCGCCTCCCCGATGAGGGAGGGTCCCCAACCCGGGCCCGTTTTCTTTCAGAACCACGGTAACCCCGTGCGCTATCGCAATATTTGGGTAGTGAAGAAGTGATGGATCGAGACCGTTGCAAGGCATTGACGTTCGGCCTCGCGGTGTTCTTCGGGACATTCGGATGCGGGAAGGAAATAAAGCAGGAAAAAGATCTGGAAGGCGCCGTTGAGGTTGCGGCCTCGCCGGAGCAAACGTCATCCAACCGGACGAGGTTGACGCCCGCGGAAACCTCGAATCCAAAGCCGAGACTGCCTTCGCCGCCACCACCACCGAATTTTACGCCACCACCGCCGCCGACAAGTCCTCCGCCCGGACTTGGCGCTCCTCCGCAGAGTCCCAAGGTTGCCGAATTGCAAGGCATCCTCAGGAAAGCCAATCCCGATTACCAAGGACAGGGGCGCTTTAATGAGGAAAATGGAGAAATCATCGCGGGCGAGCTGCCTAACTGCGGTTTGCGCGACCTATCGCCCTTGAAGGGGCTCAAGCTTATGGGTCTCGACGTTAGCGGCAACCCCGTACGCGAGATACGACATCTTAAAGGCATGCCGTTGCGATCTCTCTATGCCGAGAATACCTTGGTGATGGATCTTACGCCGCTCAGGGGAGCGCCGATTATGGAATTGCGGCTAAACGGTTGTCCCCTGGAAACGCTTGGAGGGTTGGAGGGCATGCCTCTTGAGAACCTTTACCTGCCGGGAACCCGAGTGAAGGATATCTCGGCCCTTGCCGGCTCCAAGGTTCGACAGCTTTGGTTGAACGATGCCCCCGTTTCAGACCTTTCGCCTCTTGCCGGAGCTCCTGTCGTGAGCCTTACCCTCCACCGTACTCAAGTGTCTGATCTGTCCTTTGTGCGAAAGCTACCGATCATCCAGCGGTTGCACATTGGCGAAACGCAGGTTACCGATCTTTCGCCTTTGAAGGGCGTTCCCCTGAGTCGTCTCGTGTTCACTCCCGCAAAAATCGAGAAGGGCATGGAGTTTGCCCGTCAGATTTTCGGTTTGCGTGAAATCGGGGTACGCTTCGACGACGGTGGCCGCGAGTTAATGCCTCCAAATCATTTTTGGGAGCGTTACGACAAGGGAGAGTTTCGCTGATTTCGCGAAGTTTTCCATTGGGGAGGACGAGGGTTTCTGAAGTCTGGATTGGGGAACTTTGGCGCATCGGGGCTCAAGCGATGCTAATCCAAGATGCTTGGCGAGTATTCTCTCCATCGGCATGAGAATTCTTCCTTACGGCAATTTTACCCCAAACAAGTCGGCCAGTTCATCCACGAAGGCTCTTTGATCAGGTTCGGGACACGATTTCTTCCAGTCGGCATGATGTCTGGAATAAGAGCGGGGTTTTCCTTCCTTGCATTTGTTTAGGTAGGCTACCGTTGCCCATCGCTTGGGTTTTTCCTCAAAAAGAGGAAGAAGTTTGGTAGCGATGGTAGTGTTTTTCGCTCTGTCCGTCGGGTTCTTCCGTAGGACTTCACGATTTTTTGCATACCATTCGGCTACGGAAACGTTTTTCGGCAGCCCGTTTTTGTCGATCCGTTCTTGCGCGTACTTGCCAAGGTGAGGGGCGTAGTCCTTCCAATTTTGGTAAGGTGGGGTTTTCACCCAAGACTTGCTCATCCTGCGCATGGAAAAGAGTGATGCAGTCTCGCAGAGACTTTCCTCAAGCCAAAGGTTGGCATTTGAACCGTCCTTGTATCCGCAAAGGATGTGACCGATTTCATGTGAGAATTGAAAGGAGTACTGGCACCAGAAGTTTCCTTGGGTGTTGAGCTTGACCAAATACTCTCCTTGTTTTCCCCTCTTGAACAAGACGATTGGACTTGTCTTGGATCGACTAACTATGATCGGGGGCCAATCATCCCGGCCGGCATGAACCGTTAACTCTTTCGCGGCGGATTCCAGTACCTTGCGAATGTCCCTTAGGGAAGCACCCCGCCAGTTGTCCTTGGTTACCCTGATCTCGGGAGTTGCTCTACCTGCTTTGGTCGAGTTGTCCTTGGCCTCCGAAACGGCAGGACCAAGAGCCCATGCCAAAAGCGTAATCGTGATAAGAGTCAAGCGATTCATCATGGTATTGTGATGGTTGGTTTACCTTTGAGCCAATCCAAAGCAATCAGGAACTTGTCCATTTCCAGAATGGTTTTTTGAAAGTAATTCCCCTTTTTTCCCTTGTTGAAGAAACCATGAGGTTGGCCTTCATAAACGTGAAGGTCCGATCGACTGCCGACCTTTTCCATGAGAGTCTTGAATTTCTCCGCCGTGGAAACGGGAACCAGTTTGTCTTGATCACCTAGGAATACGATTGTGGGAGGAGTGCCCTTGCGGATGTTGTGAATCGGAGAGATTTGTTTGTAGCGATCGGCTACGCGAGAGTGCCCCCAACCTTTTGGACCGTTGTCATAGACTGGATTGAAGAGCGCCAACGCATTGGGTCTCGATGAAAGGGAGAGGTCTTCACCGTCTTCTTCCAGACCCTTCACGGTACCCGTTGCGGCTGCGACGTGACCACCTGCGGACCCTCCGCCCGCGGCCAGACGATTTGGGTCAATACCAAGCTTTTTCGCGTTCGATCGAATCCATCGCACGGCCGATTTTCCGTCCATGACGCATTCGTCGGGCCCTGTGCCTTGACGGCTCTTCACACGATAGTCGGCTGCCATTGCCACCATTCCCCTCGAAGCTAGATATTCGCAGTGAGACTGGAACTGCTTGGGATTTCCGCCGTTCCATCCTCCGCCGAAGAAAAAGACGATTGCAGGACGTTTGTCTTTCTTGGGGTCGTGATCCTTGGGGTTGAAGACGTTTAGAATGAGCTTTGAACCACTCGCTTCCTTGTAGACGTGAACTTGAGCGCCCTCCAGTGGGGCGGGCGTCTTCACTTGCTTTTCCTTGGCGTAGCAAGCAGTGGCGACGAGCAGCACGAGCAAGAATGTTTGTAACTGAGTCTTCATGCCTTTCAGATTGCGAATCGTTTCCTTTGAGGGCGAGAGTAAATAAACTGAAAAATACATTCTACGAACTTGCTCCCTCTCCCGTTTATCGGCTATTTTGGTAGGTTAATATCAATGCATTACAACCCATGAAGCATTTATCTTCCCTTTGTTTGATGGCGGCTTTTTCTCTTGTCGCTTTCTTTCCAACCCTTGGTTTGCGGGCCGAGTCACTGGAGATGTGGATCAGCTCCCATCAGGATCAGGTTTACTACGAAAAGATGGCGGAGCTATTTCGCAAAAAGACTAAGAATAAACTGGCCTTGAAGGTCAGTGCATACGGATTTCGGGAAATGCCCGACAAGCTCGGGGTAGCCTTCCGGACCGGAAAGGGTATTCCCGACCTCGT
>CAZWTI010000169.1:0-7523 GCA_964637065.1 uncultured Puniceicoccaceae bacterium | reverse complement strand
CCCTGCTTGAGAACCCCATGGAAGTCGTGGAGGCCTACGCCCCACGCGCCTTCACCACCCACTTCAAGGACATGGCGGTAAAGCCGCATGAAGACGGCTTTCTCCTCTCCGAGGTTCCCCTCGGGCAAGGCATGCTCGACCTGTCCAAGATCATAGAAACCTGCCGCCGCCACAACCCCGCCATCACCTTCAACCTAGAGATGATCACACGCGATCCACTCACTGTCCAGCCAATTGAGGATCTTGAGGAGCTCGGGGATTCGCCAGTCCTTGTGGTTCTCGACTGCGAGCTTGACCTTGTGCCGGGCAGCGACTTTCTCGGCAAGGCGCAGGGAGCGACGGGAACGCTTGAGGAAGGTTTTCCAGTCTTCGGCGGAGTCGAAGGTCTCGTAGCGACGACCATTTAGGCACACGGTGCGAAAGATGGCGGCGCCAGCTTCTTGTCCAGCCCGCAGGTCGGACTCGAAGCGCGCGAGGTCGGTTTCGTCCTTCGGGAGATGGACCTGACCTTCCAGAAAGAGGTCGAGACGTTCGCGTCGACCCCGAAATTTCTTGGAGAATGCGCATTGCCATCCGCCCACGCCCACCTGCAGGCCGCCCGCTTTTAGGTTGGCGCAGTGGTCGAGGGCATGGGTTGCATCCCGAAAGCGCTTGTCCTTTGGGGCGCCGCGCCAGCGGTAGGCGTACGACCAGATGGTGAGGCCCATGCGAGTCTTGCTCATGAGGGAGCTAATTTGGGGGAGATTGCAGGGGTGGGTCAAGGTTCAGGTTGAATGTGAGGGTCAAATCATTTGACGTCGTCGCGTGTAAGGTTCGTTTTTCGCAGAAATGGCGAAGAACAAGAAAATCGTGATCGTTGCGGAGGAGGCATGTGGTTGGCCCAATCTTACTCGGCTTCCTGGCGGCGAGGTGATCTGCTCATATTTCAACGCGCCGAGTCATGGCTTGGAGGAGGGCGACTTGGTGTGCTCCGCAAGTGCGGACCAGGGAAAGAGTTGGGAGCCTCGCGGTGTGGCGGCGACGCACCCCGAGGGGGGAAACCGCATGCACCTATCGGTGGGTTTGGCGGGAAATGGGGACTTGCTTGCCTTTTCTAGTGGCTTTTTCGTGGAGGACGAGGAGTTTGTTGGTTTCGCCGGGCAATGGCTTTCGCGTTCCTCGGACGACGGGCGAACTTGGGAGGAGGATTCGAAGCCCGAGTTTCCCGTACCGTGTGGTGGTGCTATTCCCTTCGGTCGTGTCCTGAAGCTAGCCGACGAACGGTTAGCCTACACCTGCTACAGTTCCCAGGGCAAGGGTAACCCGAGCAAGACTTGGATCGGGTTTTCCGAGGATGACGGCAGGACTTGGCCAAACTCCGTCCAGTTCGGCGAGGACGATTCCAACGAGGCCACCTTGCTGGAGTCTCAACCTGATAGGTTGTTGGCAGTCGTTCGCACTCACGTCGACCATCATGTGAAACTGTGCCGGAGTCTAGATGGGGGAAGGAGTTGGAGCGACATAGGTCCGCTCACTTTGCCAATGCAGCATCCCGCCGATCTCATAAGGTTGGGCGAGGGCTTGCTTCTGCTTACCTATGGCATTCGAAACAGGGGTTTGATGGGAGTCGGGGCGAGGTTGAGTAAGGATGATGGGGAAACTTGGCGACCACCTTGGGTCATCCATCAATTTGGCGACAAGGCTACGGATTGCGGGTATCCTTCCACCGTGATGTTGGATGAGGATGGAACCCTTTTGACGGCAGCCTACACAGACTATGAGAAAAGCTTTGGTAAAAAGGCGGAAGGTTATCGCGTGTTGACGTTCAGGTGGTCCCTCAAGGACTGGCTGGACGAGAAGACGCTGAAGTCGATTTCCGATGGCAAGCTGTTGAAAATCTAGATCGTTCTGGCTGGACGCTGGGGGCTTTTGCGGGCATTCGTGCTGGTTTATCCCTCACAAAAATACTTTCGATACCATGAGTGAAAACATATGTCGTTGGGGCATTCTCGGTACTGCTGGAATAGCTAAGAAGAACTGGCAGTCGATCAAGAACGCGGGCAATGCCCGGCTGGTGGCCGTGGCGAGCCGTGACGCTACACGCGCCCAAGCCTATATCGACGAGTGTCAGGCCCACGTTCCCTTTGCGCCCGCTCCTCGTGCAATCGGAAGCTATGAGGAAATGCTGGCCAGCGAGGATATCGACGCCGTGTACGTCCCTCTGCCCACGGGACCTAGAAAGGAGTGGGCGATCAAGGCGGCGCAAGCGGGCAAGCACATCATGTGCGAGAAGCCCTGTGGCGTGGACGTGGCGCAAGTCGAGGAAATCGTGGCGGCGTGCAAGGAAGCTAACGTCCAGTTTATGGATGGCGTGATGTTCATGCATAGCGACCGCCTCGCCAAGGTTCGAGAGAGCATCGACGATGGCGAGAGCATAGGCAAACTGCGTCGCATTGCGACCCAGTTCAGCTTCTGGGCGCCCGAGGATTTTCTCACGAGCAACATTCGGATGCACAGCGATCTGGAACCGCTCGGTTGTCTCGGTGATCTTGGTTGGTACAACATCCGGTTCAACCTCTGGGTGATGAAGTATCAAATGCCCAAGGTGGTTACGGGGCGGTTGCTGAACGCCTCGGGACGTTCGGACAGCCCTCGTCTCGTGCCGACGGAGTTCTCGGGCGAAATGCTTTTTGATGGCGACGTTTCCGCCAGCTTCTATTGCTCTTTCCTGACGGAGCATCAGCAGTGGGCCCACCTCAGCGGGACAAAGGGGAACCTGAGGATAGACGACTTCGTCCTACCCTATTATGGCAATGAGATCGCCTTCACCGTCTCGAGCCCCGTCTTCGACCAAACCGTCTGTGACTTCAACATGGAGAGACACGAAAGGCGGGTTGCGATAGATGAATACAGCGACAGTCACCGCACCTCTCAGGAAACGAAACTCTTCCGAAACTTTTCTGATCTCGCCCTTTCGGGAACCATAGATCCTCATTGGCCCGAGATCGCGCTCAAGACACAGAAGGTGATGATGGCGTGCGTGGAATCAGCCGAGAACGGCGGCAAGGAAATCTGCTTGTCCTAGCAGCAACCCGCTACCTTAGTGGGCACCGCCTTGTGGATTGCCAAGGCAATCAGCCCTCCCGTTACGGGAGCCAAAAGGTAGAGCCAGAGGAATTCGGCATTTCCGGCAACCCATGCGGGGCCGAGTGTGCGGGCGGGGTTCATGGACGCGCCGGTCATTGGCCCGAAGAGGTAGGCGTTTACCCCGACTGTGGCGCCAACGAGTAGGGCGATGCGAGGGATCGAGGTTCCCACTAGGCAAGGGGCTCGAAGGATCATGAACATGAGCACGAAGGTGATCCCTATCTCTATTCCGAAGACCAAGCCTGTGGATAGGCTTTCCTTGGGCAGGGTCATGCCGGCGACCTCATCGTTCAGAGCAAAGACCAAAAAGGCGCCTGCTGCAGCCCCTAGGCATTGCGCTATCAAGTAGGTGAACAATTTCTTCTTCGCCAGCTTTCCATGAATTGTGAAGGCGATGGAGACGACGGGATTAAAGTGTGCTCCGGAAACCTTGCCGAACACAAAGATCATACCACCGACGGCGCATCCGAATGCGAGGGCTATCCCGAAGACGGAGGCACCGAGGGCAACGGCTCCTGTTCCGACGGCGACCATTACGAAGGTTCCAAGGAACTCGGCCATTTCCTTCTTCATCACCCTCAACTCTGGAAAGAATCGTTTCCGAGATCCGCAAGCTATCGTGCAGTCCATCCGCCGTCCACGACAAGCATGGAACCTGTCATATAGCTGGCGGCGGCGGAAGCAAGGAAGATGGCGGCACCTTGAATCTCGCGCATTTCGCCCCAGCGTTGGAGAGCGGTGGCCCCGACAATGAACTTCTTGCCTACCTCGGTGTCGGCGATGGGTTCGTTCATAGGCGTGAGGAAGGGCCCTGGGCAGATGGCGTTGACTGTGATGCCCTGCTTGGCCACCTCCAAGGCGAGGGCCCGCGTCATCTGGGTGACGGCCCCTTTGCTGGTAGTGTAGGGCGTGCGGTCGGCCAGGCCGACGAGCCCGAGGGTGCTCGACAGATTGATTATGCGCCCGCTTCCGCGTTCCTTCATGTGGGGCAGGACTGCGCGCGCAGCGAGCCAGACACCGTTTACATTCACGTCCTGAACGTACTTGAAGTCCTCGAACGACACCTCGTCGATCCCTCCCCGAACATTTACTCCTGCGTTATTGAGAAGTATATCCAATCGACCAAATTCCTCTAAGACCTTCGCGACCATGGCATCGACGTCTGCCTCCTTCGTGACGTCAGCTTCGAAGCCGACGGCCTTGTGACCAAAGTCGGTTGCGATTTCCGAGGCGGCGGCCTCGGCTTCTGCTAGGTTGCGGGATGCAATGAATACGTCGGCGCCGGCGGAAGCCAAACCTGCGGCCATGGCTTGACCAAGACCCTTGGAGCCGCCCGTGACCAAGGCTACGCGTCCCGTCAAATCGAATTGCTTTATACCTTGTAACATAGTCTTTCCTAATTTGTTGAAATCCGTGAATCCGGGTCTGGGGCCTCGATCAACCTCGCAGGCTCAACCTCATAATTCCATAACAGGGCAACAATTATGGAAATTGCTGCAGTAATTGGTGGTACCAAGCCACTATGATCCATTCCGCTGACATAGAGTAAGATCAAAGCGATCAAGATTCATTACCTTGTTCCATGCAGTCACAAAATCACGAACGAACGCCTGCTGTGAGTCGTCGCACGCGTAAACTTCCGCAATTGCTCTGAGTTGGGAGTTCGAACCGAAGACAAGGTCGACGGCGGAGGCGGTCCATTGAAGCTCGCCCGTAGCTTGGTCGCGCCCCTCGAAAAAGTGCTCGCACCTTGAGGACTTCTTCCATTCGGTGTCCATGGCGAGAAGATTCACGAAGAAATCGTTGGTCAACGTCTCGGGTCGTTTGGTGAAAACGCCAAGTTCGGATTGGTCGACATTTGTATTCAAGACTCGCAGACCGCCGACAAGAACGGTCATCTCGGGTGCGGTCAAGGTCAGCATCTGCGCCCGATCCACCAGCAGTTCCTCGGCCGATCTGCCGTTTCCGTTCCCGTGGTGGTTGCGAAATCCGTCTGCGGTTGGTTCAAGCACGGCAAAGGAGTCGGCGTCGGTTTGTTCCTGCGAGGCGTCGGTGCGCCCCGGCGAGAAGGAAACCTGAATGTCCTCCCCGGCATTCTTCGCAGCTTCCTCGACTGCTGCACATCCTCCAAGCACAATCACGTCGGCGAGTGATACCATCTTGCCGTCGGACTGCGAGCCGTTGAAGTCATTCTGAATTTGCTCAAGGGTCTGCAACACGTTGGCAAGTTCAGCTGGCTGGTTTACTTCCCAGTTCTTCTGTGGAACAAGACGAATGCGCGCGCCATTAGCGCCACCGCGTTTGTCGGTGCCGCGAAACGTTGCCGCCGCCGCCCATGCGGTCGATACCAGCTGCGAAATGGACAATCCGGATGCGAGAATCTTAGTCTTGAGGTTGGTGATATCCTGTTCCTCAATCAGTTCATGGGTCGCTTCGGGGACGGGGTCTTGCCATAACTGTGGTTCTGTCGGAACCAACGATCCGAGGCATCGCGAGAGTGGTCCCATGTCGCGATGCGTAAGCTTATACCAAGCCTTGGCAAAGGCATCTGAAAACGTTTCGGGATTTTCGTGGAATCGTTTCGAAATCGGCCCATAGACCGGATCCATCTTCAGTGCGAGATCAGTCGTGAACATCATAGGGGCATGCTTCTTGTCCGGATCGTGAGCATCCGGCACGGTATCCTGCGCCGATGTGTCAACGGGGGTCCATTGGGCTGCGCCGGCGGGGCTTTTCACCAACTCCCATTCGTATCCGAACAGGTTGTCGAAATAGTTGTTGTCCCACTTAACCGGGTTCGTGGTCCATGCACCCTCTAGTCCGCTGGTTATCGTGTCTCCTGCTTTGCCGCTGCCAAAGGTGTTTTTCCATCCGAGGCCTTGCTCTTCCAGACTGGCGCCCTCGGGTTCGGGACCGACGTACTGGTCGGGGGCTGCGGCGCCATGAGCCTTGCCGAAAGTGTGTCCGCCGGCAATCAGGGCAACCGTTTCCTCGTCGTTCATCGCCATGCGAGCGAAGGTTTCTCGAATGTCTCTCGCTGCTGCGACTGGATCAGGGTTGCCGTTCGGGCCTTGCGGGTTCACGTAGATCAAGCCCATCTGAACGGCGCCGAGAGGATCATCGAGGTCCCTGTCTCCGCTGTAGCGCTCGTCTCCGAGCCATGTGGTCTCGGGACCCCAGTAAATGTCTTCTTCGGGTTCCCAGACGTCTTCTCTTCCGCCAGCAAAACCGAATGTTTTCAAACCCATCGACTCAATGGCGCAGTTGCCGGTGAAGACCATTAGGTCGGCCCAAGAGATTTTCTGACCATATTTTTGCTTGATTGGCCAGAGCAACCTTCGTGCTTTGTCGAGGCTCACGTTGTCGGGCCAACTGTTAAGGGGTGCAAATCGGAGCGTCCCTGAGCTTGCCCCACCGCGACCGTCGCCGATGCGGTACGTTCCGGCGCTGTGCCACGCCATCCTAATGAAAAGCGGTCCGTAGTGACCGTAGTCGGCCGGCCACCAGTCCTGCGAGGTTGTCATCACGGCTTCGATGTCCTCCCTCAAGGCATCCAAGTCCAGTTTATTGAACTCCTCAGCGTAGTCGAACTCTTCACCCATCGGATCTGACTGGGGAGTGTTCTGGTGAAGAATTTTCAGGTTCAGTTGATTTGGCCACCAGTGTTGGTTCGCGGTGGCCCCAACTGCTGCATGTCTGTGAGATCCGCCCAATACAGGGCACTTGCTTTCGCTTGTCATATCAAATCCAATCTTGTTCAGGTTAAATTTCTTGAGTATTTCCGAAAAACCAATTCCGGGGTGATGAGAGATTCACCTATATATCGGGAAAAGGTATTGAAAGCCAAATTTCAGCTAAAGATAAAAATCAAAGAGGCATTCACAGAACAATTCAGCCTTTCGTAGGGCGTACTTTTTCTTGCCACTCTCTGGACATGACTTTGACGTCGGAATCGTCGGCGTATTGCTTCCGGAGCTTCTCGAGTTGAACCTTTATTCTCCTGACACTTTTGGCTTGGGTTGAGTCGCCGTACATGTTGACGAGTTCGTCAGGATCTTTCTTGAGATCGTAGAATTCCCATTCGTCGAACTGATAGAATCGCATCAACTTGAAGCGAGTGGTGCGGATGCCGTAATGGCGCGGCACCATGTGTACGCTTGGGTATTCGTAATAGTGGTAATATATGGCCTTTCTCCAGTTCTTGGGTGATTCTCCCTTGAGAAGTGGGACCAAGGACTTGCCCTGTATGTCTTTTGGTATGGGTGCTCCCGCTATCTCTAGAAAGGTCGAGGCATAGTCCAAGTTCTGAATGAGATGCTTGTCGCGTGACCCGGGTTTTGCCACGCCCGGCCACTTAACGATGAAGGGCATTTTAAGGGACTCGTCGTACATCCAGC
>CAZWTI010000168.1:0-3503 GCA_964637065.1 uncultured Puniceicoccaceae bacterium | reverse complement strand
GTTTAGAACTTGCCTCCATACACGGCATTTTGGCCTAGTTGTTCCTCTATTCGCAGCAACTGGTTGTATTTGCAGATGCGGTCTGTCCGCGATAGGGAACCAGTCTTGATCTGGCCTGCATTGGTGGCTACGGCGATATCGGCGATGGTCACGTCCTCGGTTTCACCTGAGCGGTGGGAAATGACCGAGGTGTATTGCGCCTCCTTTGCCATTTCGACTGCGTCGAGGGTTTCGGTGAGGGACCCGATTTGATTGACTTTTACCAGAATGGAGTTAGCCACGCCTTGATCGATCCCTTTCTTGAGAAAATCAACGTTGGTCACGAAAAGGTCGTCGCCCACGAGCTGTACTTTTTCACCAATGGCGTCGGTGAGCTTTTTCCAGCCTTCCCAATCGTTTTCATCGCAACCGTCCTCGATCGAGCGGATGGGGAACTTTGTGGTTAAGTCCTCGTAGAAGGCCACCATTTGGTCTGAGTCGCGTTCGGAGCCATCACTTTTCGCAAAGACATATTTGCCTTTCTCGGCGTCAAAGAACTCGGAGGAAGCCACATCTAGAGCGAAGACGATTTCATCGCCAAGCGCATAACCTGCTTTCTCTACTGCTGCGACAAGCGACTCAAGGGCGGCTTCATTGCTTGCCAAGCTGGGTGCGAAACCACCTTCATCCCCAACTGCAGTGGAAAGGCCTTGATCCTTGAGCACCTTCTTGAGAGAGTGAAAAATCTCACAACCCATCCGCAGGGCTTCTCGGAAGCTAGAAGCCCCTACAGGCATGATCATGAATTCCTGAATGTCGATCGGCGCGTCAGAATGGGAACCGCCGTTTAGCACGTTCATCATGGGTACTGGAAGCACTTTGGCGTTCGGACCCCCGATGTACTTATAAAGGGGAAGTCCACAGGACGAGGCGGCGGCATGAGCGGTTGCGAGAGAGGCTCCCAGGATGGCGTTGGCTCCGAGCTCAGCTTTGTTTTTTGTGCCGTCGAGAGCCAGCATGGCTCTGTCTACCGCCGTTTGGTCGGCAGCGTCCATCCCGACGAGGACCTCCGCTATCTTGCCGTTCACATTCTCGACAGCCTTGCCTACGCCTTTTCCCAAGTAGCGAGAGTCGTCCCCATCGCGTAGCTCGATGGCTTCGTGTTCCCCCGTGCTTGCACCCGAGGGGACGGCCGCCCGCCCGAAAGCGCCTCCGCTCAACTCGACCTCCACCTCAACGGTTGGATTTCCCCGCGAATCAATAATTTCCCGTCCGTGTACGTCTATGATTGTATTCATTTTGAGGTGCTGGAAATGGTTTGCTTGGAAAGGGTGGGCTATGATGGCGTGGCGTATGAGAATGTCAAAGGCGTTTGGAAAGGACCGACCGAAACGCCTTGCTTCTCACGAACAATCCATATGCTTGAAATCCTTTTGGCTTAACGATATGGGTAGGGAACGCACCGCAATTTCACCCACTCGGGTAGATGATTATCCCGAGTGGTACCAGCAAGTGATCAAAGCCGCTGACTTGGCCGAGAATACGCCTGTGCGCGGTTGTATGGTGATTAAGCCTTGGGGCTATGCCATTTGGGAGAACGTTCGCGATGCTCTCGACGTAATGTTCAAGGCGACTGGTCACAAGAACGCTTACTTCCCCTTGTTCATACCGATGAGCTTCCTTCAGCGTGAGGCGGAGCATGTCGAGGGATTTGCTAAGGAATGCGCGGTGGTTACTCATTCGAGACTGGAGGCGGACGAGGATGGCAAGCTCCGTCCTTCCGGTGAACTTGAAGAGCCTTTGATCGTCAGGCCCACTTCGGAGACGATAATTGGCGAACTGTTTGCTCGCTGGGTGCAATCCTATCGGGACTTGCCCTTGCTCATCAACCAATGGGCCAACGTCGTCCGATGGGAAATGCGCCCTCGGCTTTTTCTTCGCACGGCTGAATTTCTATGGCAGGAAGGACACACCGTCCATGCAACTTCCGCCGAGGCCGTTCGCGAGATGGAGCTCATCCTCGATCTCTATGCGACCTTTGTCGAGGAATGGCTCGCCATGCCAGTCTTGCGGGGTGAGAAAACAGAGGCGGAACGTTTCCCCGGGGCAGAAGTTACCCTTTGCATAGAAGCAATGATGCAAGATCGAAAGGCGTTGCAGGCGGGAACTTCCCATTTCCTCGGCCAGAATTTTGCGAAGGCGTGTGGGATCAAGTTTCAGAGTGAGGAAGGTCGCGAGGAATTGGGTTGGACTACCTCTTGGGGGGTTTCGACGCGTCTGATCGGGGGTATGATCATGTGTCATGGTGACGACGACGGACTTGTCGTCCCACCCAAGGTTGCTCCTTCGCACGTTGTAGTTTTGCCTGTTACGCCGAAAGAGGAGTCCCGAGGCAAGGTACTTGAGAGTTGTGACGATTTGACAAGGGAGGTTGGCGAGCTAAGTTTTGCTGGTTCTCCAGTTCGGGTAGAGATGGATGATCGCAATCTGCGCGGAGGCGAAAAATATTGGCAATGGGTCAAGAAAGGCATTCCAATTACGGTGGAGATCGGTCCTCGAGACTTGGAAAGTGATTCCGTATACGTTGGCCGAAGAGACTTGGGTAGTCAAGGTCGCGAAGGTATGCCAAGGAGCGAATTCCTGAATCGCTTGCCTGAGATTCTAGGTGAAATGCAGGATGGTCTTTTCGCTAGGGCGAAGACGTTCCGTGAAGAACATACCCAAATTATAGACGACACGGATGAGTTCTATGAATTTTTCACGCCCTCGAACCCGGGAGAGATTCACGGTGGCTTCGCCTTGGCTCACTGGGATGGTGACAGTCGTTGGGAGGAGCAAGTGAAGAACGACTTGAAGGTAAGCATTCGCTGCATTCCCCGAGGTGAGGAAGAACCGGGCGCCTGTATTTTTAGTGGCAACCCCAGTCCCCGTCGCGTTTATTTCGCGAAGGCTTATTGATCCGTTTCGTCATTTCGTCATGCAAGTCATCCGTTCGTCATACGAGATGCAGGCCATGTCCATCGGCCTGCGTTCCGAGGGTAGGTTGATCGGATTCGTTCCCACTATGGGCTACTTGCACGAGGGGCATCTTTCTCTTGTCGATCTCGCCAGGGAGAAGGCCGACACCACCATCCTCTCCATTTTCGTAAACCCCGTACAATTCGGAGTCGGGGAGGACTTGGAAAACTATCCATGTGACCTTGATCGGGATCTTACGCTATGTGAGGAACGCGGCGTCGATTTCGTTTTTATCCCGAGTGAGAAACAAATGTATCCCTCCGACTATTCAACTTACGTCGAGGAGATTTCCATTGGAAAGGGCTTGTGCGGGGTATCCCGTCCCACGCATTTTCGCGGGGTCACCACCGTTTGCGTCAAGCTCTTCAACCTCTGTCGCCCAGATTTTCTGGTAATCGGTCAAAAGGATGCTCAGCAAGCCGTTGTCATTCGTCAAATGGTGAAGGATCTTCATTTTCCCATTGAGGTTTTGTTGGGTTCCACTCTGCGTGAGGAAGATGGTCTCG
>CAZWTI010000167.1:0-5451 GCA_964637065.1 uncultured Puniceicoccaceae bacterium | reverse complement strand
GCCAGGCTTCGGGGTAACCGACTCCCTTGGGCATTTCATCGGTTTTCTTGACCCAGCCGTCGTTGTGCTTGACCATGATCGCGCCGGCCAGATCCCTCCACTTGCGAAAGACCGCGCGACCGCAGGAACGGGAGAAATCGGTCAGGTGGACGGTCAGGGCATCGGGATCGGACTTGGCCAACTCCAAGGCCTTCTCGTCGATCTCGACCATATCCCTGAGGAACTTCTCCTCCGTCTCGCGCTGGACGGCCAGGATGTCGGGAATCACCCGCGACCAGCGATCGTATGCAAGGTTGGCGACGAGGCTGCAGCTCCACCAGACCGAATCCAGCGAGAACTCGTCGAGTCGACCGTTGCCGTAAAATTCCGGAACCGAGGCGACTCCGCAATAAAATGGAGCGAAACAAGAGGTGTAGGCGTCGTCGGGAGCGAACCAGAAAACGCCGCCGACGGGATCGGGAAGCCAGTTCCTGCATTGGGCCAACCAGACGCAGGAGGCCTGCTGAGTGGAAATCGGACGCTCCCAACGGAATTGCCTGCCTTCGACCTCCCACTTCAATCCGCGATAGCGATAGGGGCTTCCGAAGGGCCCGGCGTCGACTCCCTTGGTCATGTCGTATGGAGTGCCCTCGAAATGGTCGCGCATCAATTGCATGACGGCGCGCTGAGAAAGTTTCTCGTCGGGCTTGACGAACAATGGATAGTCCTCCGAACCCTCTACGCCGCGATAGAAGTCGTCGCTGAACCCACGATTCGGAGCTGCCCGACGATAGACGCTCCAGACGCGCCCCGCGCAGGCCCGCACGTGAAAGTCGTCAAGACCGGGATGATAAGCTGCGCGATAGCTGAAGGGGCGACCTGATTCGGGATCGTAAAACCCTTTCCGCGAGGCAAAGTCGACGACGTCCTCGCTGTAGAGCCAGTTTTCGGGATCGTCAGTGGGAAAGGTCGTGATCCGACCCATGTTCGCGCTAACTGTGATGCTGTCGTCCGGTACGCGAGCGGCCACCCAGACGGCTCCCTTCTCGTCAGGCCCCTTGCCGATGACCTCCATGATCCAGGCTTCGTTCTTGTCGGCGATGCAGAAGGTCTCGCCCGTGCTGGAATAGCCGTAGGTTCGGGTCAGACGATCGATCTCCGAAATGGCGGCCCGCGCGTTCTTGCAACGACGGAGGGCGAGAAACATGAGTCGAGGATAGGACAAGCCGGTATTGCTCTTCAGGTCGGGCCTGCCTCCCCAAGTCGTCTCGGCTATGGCCAGTTGGTGCTCGTTCATGTAGCCGACTACGCGGTAGGTGGGGTTCTTCCATTCCGTCTCGACGGGATCCTTCACGCTTGGATCGACGGAATCCCGGGCCGGTATGATCCCGAAGTTTCCGACCCCGACGCCGTCGACGGAGTACGTCAGCATGACCGAACCGTCGGCGGAGGCGTCTCGACCGACCACTATGTTCGTGCACGCCATCGTCGCCGGACGAAAGCCGGGCGTGATCGAGAGGACGATGACCAGTATTTTGGTAGAAAGACCTGCAAGCGATCGTATATTCATATGGCGGCTCGAAGAAAGCGGTGGATACTGCGGCATTGGTCCCCGAGTCGAGCCTGCTCGAGAATCAGTGTCCAGAAAATTCCAACTGCCGGACGAATTGCGAATCCCGAGAATCGTGAACGAATCCGGTTGAGCTTAAGGTTCCCCGAAATGCAGAATCGTCAAAGGGCGTCCTTCGCGTTGACATGAAGACAAGCCGAAGGATAGGTTCGAATTTATGAAAAAGCCGCTTCTCCTGTTCTGCGCCGCAGCCTGTCTTTCCGGCGGAGGCCTCGAAGTCCGGGCGAAGGAAATCTCCTTCAACCGCGACGTACGACCCATCCTTTCGATTCGTTGCTTCACCTGTCACGGACAGGACGAAGGGAAAAGGAAGGCCAAGCTGCGCCTAGATCTGGGAACGGGAACGAACGGGGCCTACGGAACCAAGGAGGGAAAGCCCGCGATTAAGCCCGGATTCCCGGAGCAAAGCGAACTTTGGCACAGGATCAACGAAGACGACCCGGACGAGGCGATGCCACCGCCCGAGGCCCACAAACCTCCCCTGACGAAACAGGAAAGGGGAATCCTGAGGCAATGGATCGAGGAAGGGGCGACGTACGAAAAGTTCTGGGCCTTCACTCCGATCGCCAAGCCCCCCCTTCCGAAGGTGACCAAGGAGATTCCAGACGGAGCGGAAATCGACCTGTACGTCGGAAAGAAGTTCGAGGAGGACGGATTGGAGTTTTCCCATCAGGCCGACAAGCGGACGCTCATCCGCCGCATCACCTTCGACTTGACGGGACTCCCGCCGACCCTGGAGGAAATCAAGGCCTTCCTCTCGGACGGTTCTCCGAAGGCCTACGACAAGCTGGTCGATCGGCTCCTCAGGAGTCGGCGATACGGGGAACACATGACCCGTTACTGGCTGGACTTGGTACGCTTCGCCGACACCAACGGAATGCACAAGGACTTTTACAGGAACTCCATCGCCTACAGGGATTGGTTGATCAGGGCTTTCAACGAGAACCTGGGTTACGACGACTTCGTACGCTACCAACTTGCGGGCGATCTGTTCAAGGACGCCGGCAGGGATCAACTCGCCGCCTCCGGCTTCAACCGTCTTCACCTGATCATCGACCGGGGAACCGCCTTGCCCGAGGAAAGCTTCTTCAAGAACGTCGTCGATCGGGTGACGGCCGTGGGAACCGCCTTCATGGGAATGAGCGTACATTGCGCATCCTGTCACGACCACAAGTATGACCCGCTCACGCAGAAGGACTTTTACTCGCTGTTCGCCTTCTTCAACAACATCGCCGCCACGCCCGAGACGAACGGCGGACCAAAGAACGGCCTCCAGTCGCCAACCGCCCTGCTGCCGACTCCGGAGCAAGAAGAGGACCGAAGAAAAATCAACGAGGAACTGGCCGGGTTGGCGATTGAAATCAGGGAGGCCCAAAACGCTTCGCGGGCCGAAAAGGATCCGCAGAAGAAAAAGACGATCGTCGATGAGGGAAGAAAACTCATTACGCTCAAAAAGGACCTCGAAAGAAAGCGAGGGGCCCTGGAGGGCAAGATGACGCGGGCCATGGTGATGAAGGAGCGACCAACCATTCGCCGGACCTTTTTGATGAAACGGGGAAACTATGACGATCCGGGCGAGGAAGTTGCGCGGAACACCCCGGCCTTTCTCCCCCCCTTGAGGAAAAAAGGCAAAATCGCCTCGCGCATGGATCTCGCCGAATGGTTCGTCGACTCCCGCAACCCATTGACTGCGAGGACGGCGGTGAACCGCATCTGGCAACAGTTCTTCGGGGTGGGACTGGTCAAGACGTCCGAGGACTTGGGATCACAAGGGGAGTATCCGAGCCATCCCGAGTTGCTCGACTATCTTGCGGCGACTTTCATCGAATCCGATTGGGACGTCAAGGCGCTCGTGAGGAGAATCGTGACGTCGAGAACCTACCGTCAGTCTTCCGAGGCGGAAGAGGAGGACTTCGAGAAGGACCCCGAGAACAGGATGCTGTCGCGAGGCTCTCGATTCAGGATGGACGCGGAGATGATACGCGACCAGATTCTCGCGACCAGCGGACTGATGGTCGACACGATCTACGGGAGAAGCGTCAAGCCGCCGCAACCCGACGGACTCTGGAAGGCCGTCACTATGATCGGAGAGCGATTCAGGGCCGACTCGGGCGAAGCCGTTCTTCGCCGCAGCCTCTACACTTATTGGAAGAGAGGCATGCCGCCTCCTCAGATGACCATCTTGAACGCTCCCATTCGAGATGCCTGCACGGCGCGCAGAGAGCGAACCAACACACCGTCCCAAGCCTTGCTTTTGCTGAACGAGGGCGAATACGTGAAGGCTGCGCGGCATCTGGCTCAGAATGCAATCGAGAGTAAAAGCGGCACGGAGGAACGAATCAGGTTCGCCTACGAGACCGTGACTTCGAAATTGCCCGACGAGACCGAACTCGCCGTGCTTTCGAAACTGGTCGAAGACTTGCGTGAGAACTACTCGAAGAACCTCGTTCTCGCGAACGAGATTTGCAAGGGCATCTCAATCGAGAAAGACGAAGACAAGGCTCGCGTAGCCTCGTTTACCATGCTGGTCAACGCGCTTTACAATCTGGACGTGACCAAAACCCGCGAATAGTGAGAACAATAATGAAGAACGCCTTCCTTGACCCAGCCGACGTCCTGACGAGGCGCAGATTTCTCTTGAACTCGGGAATGGGCCTGGGAACCGCGGCATTCGCGTCACTGACAACAGCCGGAGCCGAGGACAAGGAGCAGTTTCCACGCAAGGCCAAGGCGAAGCGGGTCATCTTCCTTTTCATGGCGGGAGCCCCGAGCCAGGTCGATCTCTTCGACCACAAGCCCGACCTGCACAAGCTTTTCAAGACCGAGCTTCCGAAATCAATCAGCAAGGGCCAACGGGTCACGGCAATGACTCGCGGACGAAAGCAACTGGTCGCGCCGACGCGATTCAAATTCGCCCGCAGGGGAAAGAGCGGGGTCTGGATGAGCGAACTGCTCCCCCACCTCTCGACCATGGCCGACGACCTTTGCCTCGTACACTCCTTCAACACGAATGCGATCAACCACGATCCGGGCAAGACATCCTTCTGCACCGGTTCGGAAATACCCGGAAAACCCAGCATGGGAGCTTGGCTGAGCTACGGTTTGGGTTCGCTCAACAAGGACCTCCCCAACTTCGTCGTGATTCCATCCGCATTCTGGAGCGGTCGGGTCAACGTCCAGGCGCTCTACGCCCGACTTTGGGGAAGCGGATTCCTTCCCTCCGAACACCAAGGCACCTCCTTTCAGTCGACGGGCGATCCCGTCCTTTTCCTGTCCAATCCCAAGGGCGTCGACGGCAAGGTCAGGAGACGCATGCTCGACACCCTCGCCAAGCTCAACCTGAAGCACCACGCGGAGATCGGGGACCCGGAGATCAGAACCACCATCGCCCAGCAGGAGATGGCCTTCCGCATGCAGTCCTCCATACCCGAACTGAGCGACTTATCGAAGGAACCCAAGGAGGTGCTCGACATGTACGGCCCGGAGGTACACAAGACCGGTTCATATGCGAGAAACTGCCTTCTCGCCCGCAGGATGGCCGAAAGGGACGTACGCTTCGTCCAGCTCTTCCACCGCGGATGGGACCATCACTCCGGCCTGCCCAACAACATGAAAGGCCAGTGTCGCGACGTAGACCAACCCACCGCCGCCTTGCTCAAGGACCTTAAGCGACGCGGCTTGCTGAACGACACATTGGTCGTCTTCGCCGGAGAATTCGGGCGAACGGTCTACGGACAGGGAAACATCTCCCGAGAAAACTATGGGCGCGACCATCATCCGCGCTGTTTCTCGGGATGGCTGGCCGGCGGAGGCATCAAGGGAGGCATGCACTACGGGAAGAC
>CAZWTI010000166.1:0-3185 GCA_964637065.1 uncultured Puniceicoccaceae bacterium | reverse complement strand
CAGAACTCCGGTCTCGGGAGTGCCTTGGCAGTCAAGCATTTCGGGAGTCTCCCGATGGCGCCAGTCCCCTGCGCATTGAGTGCTGTCACGCACTGCATAATTGGAAGTGTCGTTGCAGGTTGGTGTGGCAGAAAATAAATGCACTTTTTTGCGCGAATCCTTGACAAGTAGATTTGTTTCGCGCGATTGACATAACTATTATACATAACGCAAGGAGGCGTATTTGGAATTTACGTCGCCAGCGGCCCCGCAAGGAAGCGGAAGCCCGGCTTAGTTCAGGGGACTTCCCATGCTTTCACCGACAGCATCGATTTACGGTAACCTTGCTGGCGCAACCAGTAGGGCACTCGCTGGTTTGCAGCGTTCTGTAGGTCGTGCCTTGCGGTCGGCAGATGCCGTGGAGAGCATGCGTGATGCAGGTGATGTCGGGCAATTTTCCTGCACCGCCTGCATGGATGCCGGCATCAGGGTCAAGAATGCCATGTCGGGAGGGATGCAAAACGCTGTTTCCTTTGCCCAGATGCAGGATTGTTACCTTCAGTTTGTCCTTAGGAAGTACGAGAGAATGTCTGTTCTCGCTTCTCAGGCTTCGGATCCATTGCTCAGTTCCAAGGATAGGGAAGACTTGGACGAAGAGTTCGAGGATTTGCGTGGTGAGTTGCTTGGCTTGAGTCTGGAAACCTTCAACTGGCAAGCGTGGGCGCGAGCCTCGTTGAGCTTCAGTTGGCAGGCGAACGGTTTGATAGACATGTTGCAGCAGGCCAAGGAGTGTTTTCCAGAATGACTGATTCCGAAATGGCGAAGACTTGGTCCGCATATCACGTGATCGGCTTGCGACGCAAGGTTCAGTGGCGCCGCTTGCTCAAGCTCAGGGCATGACCGCCCGCATCATTGACACTTTGCTATAGCCTGTCCGATGCTTGCTCCCAATTCACCCGTTTACGGAAACCTAGCCAATGCAACCCGCAGGGCCTTGGCTGGCATGCAACGATCCGTTGAGCGAACTCTGGAGACGGTGGTGGAAAGGAGTTTGCCTGATGGTGACGGCGGCAATCATGTCTTTGCCTCCCGTCTGGGTCAGTCGATACGCAGCAAGCAGTCTGAACATAGGAATGCCCAGAATGGCATGTCCTACCTGCAACTTCAGGATTCCGGCCTACAGTCAGTGGGGCAGATTATGGACCGTATGGCTTTCGTAGCGGGTCAAGCTGTGGATTCCATGCTGACCGCGCATGAGAGGGCGTTTCTCGTTGCTGAGTTCGAGGGATTGCAAGAGAGTTTGTTTCAACTCCAGAACAGTAGTTTTCAAGGCCATTATCTCTTTCAGGAAAGCGTCGATTTTAGTAGCGGGCTGAATGAAAAAAACACTACTCCCACTGCACCTGATACCTACGAAGAGAATGTGTTCTCAGATGATCAAAGACACTATGCCGGGCAAAGAATCAAGCGTTGGACTTCAACCAAGGATGTCCGTTATGATCGCGGCAAGGTTACCCTCAAAGTAAATTCGGGAACGGCTGAGGAGAGATACTTCATAAGGCAGGGAGACAACAACGTGATCTTTGACACGGGTTGGTGGGAAACTAAGGGAAACGCATATACCGACGATTTTGATCAATTTGTTGTTGAGTATTCCCCGGGAGAAAAGACCGCGTATAAGTTTACAACCTTGGATTCTGACTTGGACGGAAACGACGACAACTCTTCCTATAATAAGAACGCCAGCGCAAGTGGGGACTATGTGGAGAATCGCTGGGGAGAGCCTATCACTACTAGACCTGCCGTGCTAGAAGAGACTAATCTCAGTATAGTGATTGAATCTAAAACTCTCTTTCAGGCCGATGCCGTTTACGAAACAGTGCTGAGCAAGGATGTTATGGAAATCCCAGTTGGAGCGAGTTCCGTCCAGGTTCGACCCATTCAGTTTTCAACCCTTTACGATGTGTCACTGGATACCGCCAATAACTCTTCCACGGCTGCGGTTAGGATCATAGACGAGATCGAGTATCTGGCAAAGCAAAGAGGCCAACTTGGCGTCAGCATGCGCGAACTTGAGTATGCCGCCGAAAGACTGACGCATCACTTGACTGCGGAAGAGAGAAGCATGGAGCGAATGGATGAGGGATTTGTTGAGACGAGTTTGGAATTGGCCAAGGACTCGATCCGCTTGGAAAGCAATCTCGCATTGGCGACGCAAGCTCGACAAATCAAACGGAACTTGATGCGGACGCTTTTCTGAGCAAAATCAATCCCTCGGTTTGCCTGCTTGCCATTTTCCTTCCTTGGCGACCTTGCCGGTCGGGTCGTAGAGAATTCCGTGACCATGGAAGCGACCCTCGCTCCATTGACCGAGGTAGCGTTTGCCGTCGGCAAAGGTGAAGAGGCCTTGACCATGATAATCGCCGTGACGGAAGTCTCCGAGATAGCGTTCGCCGTTGGCGAAAAGATAAGCTCCTTGCCCATGTGGTTGCCCGGCAAGCAACTGGCCAGCATATCGGTCGCCGTTTTCAAAATCAAGGAAACCGTCTCCATTGCCGGATTCGATTTCGTCGTTTTGATTTGCCATTGTTAAGGGTTCTCCTTGTGGCAAAGTATTTGTGGGGAGTGCATCAATCTCGGTAAGAGAAGACAGCGTCTCTCCCGTCGGATCAATGGAGGATGCTGTAACTTGCAAATCATTGGCACTGACTGCGGAAATGATGTTTGGCGAAGTGGGAATGCCCGTAGATAAATCATGCAAGCCTTCGGCCGTGCTTGCTGAAGGATTGCCGCTTTTCGAAGAAGGGTTTGGCTGGTCTTGACTAGGATGAACGTAAGTACCCCAACCTTCGGGTTCATCGTCCTCCCACGTCCCGGAATAGCGCGAACCGTCCGCGAAAATACAGGCTCCGAAACCTTGTCTTTTCCCATCCGAGAAATCACCTTCGTAGCGCTCACCGCTTTTCTTGGTCAGGGTACCACGTCCCTGACGTCTGCCATGTTGATATTGCCCGAAGTATTTGTCGCCGTTCTTAAATAAGTAGAGTCCCCAGTGGTGGTACTTGCCATTGTGGAAATAACCTTCGTAGCGTTCTCCCGAGGTGAATTCGTATACTCCGTATCCTTGTCGTTTGCCTTTTTCGTAATAGCCCCGAAAACGATCACCGTTTGGAAAGACGAAAGAGCCCAGACCATGACGTTTCCCG
>CAZWTI010000165.1:0-2583 GCA_964637065.1 uncultured Puniceicoccaceae bacterium | reverse complement strand
GGGAACGTCCCACTCGTCGGCCGATGCCTGACCTTTGTCCGTGCGGTAGTTCGGGATTGTTTGGAGTGGTCCCGTCAAGGGATGTCCCTCCTCCTCTGAAAACTCATATGGAGTGGGCGACAGGAGAGAGGCCCGGGGATTATAGTTGGCTAGCCAGCGGATGCGTCCGCCAAGTCGAGAATCGCCCTCCCCAGCCGCGTATCGCAGGACGAAGCGACGGCCCACCGACCCGGCCAACTCGCTCGAGGTATACCTTCCGCCGGACTTGCGTGACCGCAGGGGGAATTGCTCGGGTTGCAGGCCGTCGTCCTTGAACTGGCCCATCGAGAGGAGAACCAGTGGATCGTTATAGGAGGAATCAGTGTCCACGGCTCCCTTGAAGAGGGCGAGGTAGGTTTCGTTCTGGTCAAGGAGCACTTCACCATGCGTGGGCTTTGCATCAGCGTCGAAGGTCTTGTCGGTTGGTTTCCAGAAGGTGCGTCCCCCATGCCATCCCTCGTTTAGGATGTTGCCCGGAGGATGCCCGATGCTGTATTCCGCGTAGCGACCCTCACCGGCAGGCGTGAAGACGAGAGCTTCTCCGGCTTTGAGGCCGGATGTGTTGTTCAAAACGAAACCAATCTTCTTACTCATGAACCCCTCGAATTTCGTTGGAACCTTGACCGAGGCAGGATAACCCGAGGCCGACTTCACCGTGCAGACGCCTATTGTTGCCCCTTGGCAACCTCTCTGATTAGCACTGCGGAACTCAATACGGGTTCTGTCAGAGGTGGCCACTGCACTGAAAGTAACGAAGTCTTGGGGTGCACCATATCGGAACAACTTGGTGTCTCCCTCGAAGGTTGCCATATCGGTCCCGTCCCAAGATATGATACCCCGTCGCTTTTTGTGACCACCGTCTCGATTTATGCCGAAAGGAAATCGCACCTCATAGGTTTCTCCGGGTACGGTGTCCATAAAGGTCCAAATCCGTCCGGGACTACAAGCGATTAGATCGACTCCAATGTTGCCATCGGTATTGATGTAGGGCCAACGAGATCTCGGATAACCTGATTCGGGGTTTGGTCCCTTTATGTCTACTCTTGCCTTGCGTTGGTCAATGATTTCACCTTCGGGCCCGCCGGGTTTGCGTGGATGCCAGCGATAGTAGTTTTTTTCGCAAACGTTTCTGTCGTTGTAGTAGATGCGGTATTTATCGCCGAACCCGAATTGCACTCGGTTCCACATGGCGACGGTGTATTTGGAAGGAGCCAAGTCCACGTCGTGCGGATTCCATAGTACCACTGCTGGCAAAACATGCGAGTTGATGCGATACTTGCCGTCGGATTCCCTTGTGTAAGTGGGATATAGGAAAAATTGAGCGCGGCTAACCACGGGATGAACCCCGACCCGGTCCTCCGTTTGCACCCGTGGGGAGATGTTGCCGCCGGTTCCTCGCAGGTTATAGTAGTCTCGAAGCTGATTCCATTTCGGTCCTCCAGGATCGATCCTTACGTCTTCCGTCCCGCATTGAATAATGGTGGAGTACACTCTTCCACTTCTCCAACTCCAGTAACTACATCGAAGCAAACCCGGAAGTGGGTTGCCTTTGTTGTCCATGATGGTGTGGTTGAAACCAGCGGGCGAATTGTAGTTGAGAGTGAGCAGGATGTTACCGTCGCTCAGGCGCATGATGTCCAGGCGCAAGTCCCAGTCATAATCGACCCAGTCCTCGACTAAAAGAGAATAGGCTTGTGTTCCATACTCTAGCATATGAGCCCAACGCGAGGTTGGGTCGAGGGGGCGCCGAGTGGTCCCGTGACGCCAAGAACCGTCTCCATTTTGCCGAATGTTGCAGAACAGCTCGTATCCTTGCAGTTCGGGAAATCCTCGACCCGGAACGAAGCCTCCGCTTCCGCTGTAGGACGATGCGGAATCACCTGCTGTCGGGTTGAAGATTTGCTCATCTCCGGTCAGCACGGGTTTTCCATCGGAATTCTTCGCTCCCCGTTGCAGGCCCGCCGTCAGGTCTCTGCGCAGACCGCCTCCCTTGACGTTCGCCAACACCCCGTGTCCATGTACGGTGACGTCGTGAAACCGAGCTTGCAGGACGTCGTTGTCTACCGCTCCCGTGGCACTGGCTACGGAGGCTTCGTTCAGCAACTTTGCTCGAGTTTCGGCGGGAACCTGCGACTCGAAGGTCTCGAACCCCGGAATGGCGGAAACTCCGAAACCCGTGGAACTGAGAGCATCATCGCCACGAGGCATGTTGATTTTTGCCTTCAGGTTTTCGTCTCCCACCCAGTAGGCGTAGGATCCGGATTTTCTTTGACCGTAACCCGAACTTCGGTTGCGGGAGTTGGAAGTGGACGTCGCTTCCTGTTCCACGCCTACTTTGCCGACGCTGACACCATCCGCGATTGCGGGACCATCTCCGATTGCCCCCACCAGCTCGACCCGCTTATCCCTGTCGTTGGAATTGTAATCGGGATCGGTTGGGTCGGCGCCCTTTTCCGAGACAAGCCAATGCGGCAGGGCATTCTTGTCGTTCACGTCCCATACCCCCGTCCAGTGGTTGCGGCCTTCGGTTCCCGAACCCGAAGA
>CAZWTI010000164.1:0-15152 GCA_964637065.1 uncultured Puniceicoccaceae bacterium | reverse complement strand
CGGAACGAACTTTCTCGTCGAATCAAGCGCATGACCACGCTGGTCTCCGGGGGAGCTCTTGGCTTTGCCTTTGGATTGGTCGCTCTAGTTGCCGTTTCTATCGTCACCAGCATTTTCCAAGTTTCCAACAGCATTACCTTTTGACCTTTCTGAACGTCATGGTCCTGCGCTTGCAATCAATCGGCATCAGTTTGCTTGCTTTTCCGTTATTCCTTCTTTTCAGCGCTTGTGGGTCTGGGGGGGATGAATCTCTTGAGCCTTCTCAAAATACAGGCCCTCCTTCGAAAAGCAGGAGCATCGAAAATGGACGCTACGTGTTTCCCGATGGATCAGTTTACGATGGTGAACTTGTCGGACGCAAACCAAGCGGATACGGCGAAAGAAAATTCGTGAACGAAGACCTCTACGTCGGACAATTTCGCGAGGGACGCGCACATGGGCAGGGTACCTTCCGTTACAAGGCTGATGGCGAGCTTGACCGTTACGTTGGGCTTTGGAGCAGCGGCAAGCGGCACGGGTATGGCTCCCTATATATGTCCGATGGTTCGATCTTTGTGGGCCAATGGATCAATGACTCCATGAAGCATGGTGAGTTTAGAGGTGTCGATGGAACCATACTCTCAGGCAATTGGAGTGGGGATTCTTTGGAAAGAGGCAAAATGCGTCATTCTGATGGTGCGACCTTCACGGGCATTCTGGATTCCGAAGGCCATTACCTCGCCGGTTCTCTACATGCCGCTAACGGCGAGCATTACATAGGCTCTTTTCAAAAAGGTCTTTATCATGGACGCGGCTCGCTTTCCAGATCAAGTGGGGTTAATTACGTCGGTGGTTTCGAATCGGGCCTTTTTTCAGGAGAGGGAATTCTCGAGGAAACGGGAGGTAAACGCTACATCGGATCTTTCGTCGCAGGCGAACCTGATGGCCTTGGACAGCAGTCTGATCCAAGCGGAGTGTTGTATTCCGGGGCATGGCGTCGGGGCTTGCGTCACGGGATGGGAAGCATAGATTTTGGCGACGGCACCTCTTATGTTGGTGAATTTCGTGACAACTTGGCCTATGATGGTCGTTACGATTGGGGGAATGGCCGTGTGACTCGTTCCTACCAACAACAGGATGGTCAATGGCGCGACCGCTCTGAATAAGCTATTTTTTCGTGGGTTGCCTTAGTAGTGTCCAGCGGACCTTTTCTTCGCTCAAGCCATAAATCGTTAAGCGCTTCCGCTGCGAGGTTTTGCCCGAAAGAATCCTTAGGTTCCCTTTGGAAACACCCAGTCTCTGCGCCCTGAAGCGAAGCAATTCCTTGTTTGCCTTGCCCTTGTCGGATGGTGCCGCCAATCGAACGCGGATTACGTCAATTTGTGCATCGGCAACTTCTGTTCGATAGGCCTGGGGAACCACCTTCAATTCAAGTACGCATTTTTCCATTTTCGGGTCCATCAAGACTATTGGATTCGGAGTTGCCAAGGCGTAAAAAAAACGCAAACTTTTAGAGAATTCTTGATTAAATGCCCGATCAACCTGTCTTCCGGCTGAAGTTCTGGGGTACCCGGGGCAGCATAGCTTGCCCCGGACCTGACACGGTGAAGTATGGTGGAAACACCACTTGCTTCGAGATTACTTGTGGTCGGAAGCGGGTCATTGTTGATGCGGGGACCGGCATACGTCCCCTTGGTAAGCAAATTATGCTTGATGAGGGTAACGTACTGGATGCCGACCTCTTTTTTACGCATACCCACATGGATCACATTCAGGGTCTGCCTTTCTTCGCCCCGCTATACAACCCCAAGAACAACGTACGCCTGCATGCCGGTCACTTGGAACCACCCTACGACTTGAAGGGGCTTATCGGTACCATGCTGATGAAGGATCCCGTCTTTCCGGTTCCCAGTTCTTTAATTGAGCAAGCCTGTACCTTTAACGACTACAAGTGTGGACAAGTCTTCGAGCCCGGTGATGGAATCGTCATCCGAACGGGTAAGCTCAACCATCCGAACGGAGCTTGTGGTTATCGCATCGAATTCGCCGGCAAGGCAATAGCCATATGCACGGATACGGAGCATTTTGACGACGGTCTCGATCAAAGTGTGATTTCACTTTCTCGGGACGCTGACGTGATGGTCTATGATTCGGCCTACACGGACGAGGAGTATTCCAAGTTCAAGGGATGGGGTCATTCCACGTGGCAGGAAGCCATCAAGGTCTCCGAAGCCGCCAATGTAAAGCAGACGTTCCTCTTTCACCACGATCCATCCCATGACGATGCCAAGATGGATGCGATCGCAGAAGAGGCATCCAAGATTCGAGCAGGCGTCAGGCCCGCCATCGAGGGCGAAGAAATCGAGCTTTGAGGCGAGGAATCTTGGAGTTTCGGGTTAGCTCGAGGCTTTGACTGCTCGCGGTCGTTCCCTCTCTTTCTTCAACGGTTTTCGTTGCTATCGAGTTTGGGCCGGGTTGCGTTTAGGTCGTAAAGCGCTTCTGCATCAGGAAGAATGTCACGAACGAGTCCCGAGCCACTGGCTTGGATTGTGCTTTGTTCGGGTTTGCGGGTTAGGAATACGTTGCCGGTTTTGAGCAGTCGAGCATCTAGGAATTCGGCCGGCGAAAGATAGGCGTTGCCCTCGCCAATCAGATTGATCTTGGCGTTCTGAACCAGAAGGTCCCCTGCGTAAATTGTACCCGAGCCGTTTATGGTGGCGTCTATCTCCGCGATGGGTCCTCCCTTTAGTACGATCTCTCCCGAGCCATCATTGATCACTTCCATGGATTTGGTGGTGAATTGACGAAGGTCGATTTTTCCTGAGCCTCCTGCAAATAGCTTGAGATGTCGCGAGCGAATGCCTGATCCGCTCAGGTTGCCTGCCCCAAACAGGGCGATTTCCTTTAGATCACGGATTGAAACGATTACCTCGACTGGGAAAACTCGCTTTGCATCGATGCGCAGAAATGGCAGGCGTCGACCGATGCTGTAGGTGTTGTTTGCGTCGATCAAGAGGGTGCGGTCAGTCACTTGGGTCTTCACTGTCTGGATGATTTCCTCGTCTGCATAAACAGTGCATTCTCGGAGCCGCTTCCCTTGCCTCAGGAATACGTCCACCTCTCCTCGCACCTCAATTTTGTCGAATAGAAAAAGCAAACGTCTATCCGATGCAAGTTCGCCACTTGAGAACCCCGTCAGAAATAAATTGGACAGGGTCAGCAGGAGAAAAAATCTATTTCCTTTTGCCCCCATGCTTCTTTTTCCGTCCATACTTGTATTTTTTGCGTCCTTTGTAGTTGCGTGATTGAGCTTTCCGCAACTTGTCGGCTCCACCCTGCAGAAACTCGATTTGATCTCTGAGTAGGGCGGCCTTCTCGAATTCAAGGAGTTTTACGGCTTCCATCATCTCCTTATCCAGTTCCTTTACGAGATCCTTAACTTCCTTGCCCGAAACGGGTTCCGACACGGCTAGGAGATTTTCCTCCTCCTCTTTCTCGCGAAGACTGGCCTGCACGGGACGACGAATACCCTTTGGCGTAATGTCGTGCTTCTCGTTATAAGTCATCTGCTTGCGGCGCCGGTATTCGGAGACTTCCAATGTCCTTTTAAGGGATTTGGTGATGACGTCGGCGTAGAACAGCACACGACCTTTTTCATGGCGGGCGGCCCTCCCCGCCGTCTGTATCAGGCTGGTTTCGCTTCGCAAAAAGCCCTCCTTGTCCGCGTCGAGAACCGTCACGAGGGCGACCTCGGGCAGGTCTAGACCCTCTCGCAGGAGGTTCACGCCGACTAGAACGTCGAAATCACCTGCCCGAAGGTTTCGCAGAATCTCGACGCGCTCGATGGCATCGATATCCGAGTGGAGGTATTCCACTCGAATCTCTCGTTCCCGGAGGAAGTCGGTCAAGTCTTCCGACATCCGCTTGGTGAGGGTGGTGACGAGCACCCTGTCGCCATTCTCAACCACCTTCTTGATTTCGGAGATGCAGTCTTCCACCTGTCCATCGATTGGACGCACCTCCATTTCAGGGTCAAGTAGACCGGTTGGGCGAATGAGTTGCTCCACGATCATCTCGGAGCGCTCGAGTTCGTAGGTTGCCGGCGTCGCCGAGGCATAGATGGTTTGCCCCGTTACTTCTGCGAACTCATCGGTCTTCAACGGTCTATTATCGAGGGCCGAGGGAAGTCGAAAACCATAGTCCACGAGCTTTTGTTTTCGTGAGAGGTCTCCCTTTACCATCCCGCCCAGTTGAGGCACCGTGACGTGGCTTTCATCGAGAAAAAGCAGAAAGTCCTTTGGGAAAAAATCGATTAAGCACCACGGGCGTTGTCCGGGTTTGCGTCCCGAAAGGTGGCGGGAATAGTTTTCGATGCCGTTGCAGAAACCGATTTCCCGCAGCATTTCCAAGTCATACTCCGTGCGCATGCGGATACGTTGGGCTTCAAGCAACAGGTTGCGTTCCTCGAACCATGCCACGCGTTCCTCCAATTCCTTGCGGATGGCGGCGATGGCGGGTTCTATTTTCTCTCGAGTCGTTACGTATTGATTAGCGGGGTAGACGCGGTAGGCCTCGTGTTCGTGGATAAGGTCGCCCGAAAGAGGATCCATCTCCCGAACGGCTTCGACCTCGTCGCCCCAGAATTCAATACGGATGAGATTGTTGGCATAGGCGGGAAATATGTCGACGACGTCCCCTCGAACGCGGAAGTGACCGGCCTTCAGTTCTATGTCGTTTCGATGGTAGAGGCCTTCCACGAGCTTTTCGAGAAGGAAGTCACGCCCGAATTCTTCCCCGACCCCGACTTTAAATGAGAGTGCCTTGAAATCGTCAGGGGAACCTAGTCCGTAAATGCATGATACGCTGGCTACCACGATGACGTCTCGACGGCTTATCAGGGATCCGGAGGCGGCTAATCGCAATCGTTCAATCTCCTCGTTTACTGAGGAATCCTTCTCGATGTAGGTGTCGGTGCTGGGAACGTAGGCCTCGGGTTGGTAGTAGTCGTAGTAGCTCACGAAATATTCCACGGCATTGCGCGGGAAGAATGCCTTGAACTCAGAGTAAAGCTGGGCGGCTAGGGTTTTGTTGTGGGAGATGACTAGAGCCGGGCGTTGTAGCTCCGCGATGATGTTGGCCATGGTGAAGGTCTTGCCGGAACCCGTGACTCCCAAGAGAGTTTGATCGCGATTGCCTTTTTTCACCGAATTCAGCAATTCACCGATGGCCTTTGGCTGGTCGCCCATTGGGGCGTAGTCGGAGACGAGGCGGAAGGCATCCATCCGCTCAATCCTTTTCTTCTTCTTTCAAGTTATCGTAATAGTTGATCTCTCCTTCGCTCTTGCCGATTACGACGGCGGCAGTGCTGTCGCCGAAGATATTTACGGCAGTACGAGTCATGTCCAGGATGCGGTCCACCACATAGACGATACCGATGCCTGTGGTGATGCTTTCCTCGGGGAAGCCAACGGCATTAAGTATAACGATGATTGCAACAAGGCTCGCAGATGGAATTCCAGCTACTCCGATGGATGTAAGCAAAGCCATGACCACAACTGAAAACTGGGTGGCGAAACCCATCTCCACGCCGAAGAGTTGAGCGAGGAATACAACCACCACGCATTCGAATAGGGCAGTGCCATCCATATTTACAGTGGCGCCGAGGGGCAGAGTAAAGCTAGTTATTTTGCGTGAGACACCCGCTCGTTTTTGTACGCATTCCATCGTCAATGGAAGCGTGGCGGAAGACGATGCTGTAGAGAAGGCGGTCAACAGTGCAGGCGCCATTGCCCTAAAGTGATTCCAAGGATTCTCCTTGGCGACCAGTTTAAGGAAGAGAGGGAGAACGACGAAAGCATGAACGGCCAAACCCAGAAGGACTGTTGCCGCGAACTTTCCCATGACCATGAAGAGGTCTGTTCCGGTCGTCATCAGCGTAGGCGTTACAAGCCCGAAAACCCCAATGGGAGCAAACCTTATGATGAACTTGGTGATTCCAAGAATGGCCGAGTTAAGGCTTTCCCAGAAACGAATCTGCGTTTCGCGTTGTCGTTCAGGAAGTTTGGAAACGAAGAATCCGAAGAGAAGGCTGAAGAAAATGAGTCCCAGCAACTGACCCTCGGCCCCGGCCTTAATCAGGTTTACGGGAATCATTCTTAGAAAAATCTCTAGAACTCCCTTGAATCCCTCGTTTGCGTTTTTGATGGCTCCGGAGATTTTGTCTTCATTGGCACCCGAGGCTTGAGTGACCATTTTCTCCCTTAGTTCGGGCGAGACTTCGCCAGGTTGGAGTAGATTCACACAAAGCAGACCGGTAATTACAGCAAAGAGGCCTGACGTGGCATAGAAACCCAACGTCTTGGCTCCTAACCTTCCAAAGTCTCGTTCTCCGCCCACGTTTACGATGCCGCAAATTATCGAGGTCGTTACCAACGGTACCACGATCATCTTGAGAGCGTTCAGGAAGAGCGTTCCCACAAACTTTGTCCCATAGTGCAGATCTTTGAACCAAGTTGGCTTTTCAGCCATTCCCTCGACGGTGAAGTTGGCGGCCACCCCCGTCGCGAAGGCGAGAACGAGAGCTATGAGAATCTTCCAGTGCAGCGGGAGCTTCTTCATGATGGGGAAGTCTAATCCTCAAAAAGGGATGCAAGCAAGGCAAGGTTGGCGGCGGTTGGGTCGGGAATTACGGAATGGGCTCCTGCAGCTTCCAACTTTTCGGCAGGGCGAGTCGTGGCCAGACCAAGGGCTTTCATATTTCCGGCCAGGGCAGCCTCTATGCCATGAGTGCTGTCTTCCAAAACGACGCATTTCCTCGGCGGTAGTTTCGTTAGGGCTGCAGACTTGAGAAAGACTTCCGGATGAGGTTTGCCTCGAGTCACGTCTTCCGAGCATGTAGAACCAAGGAAAAATTTTCCCAAGTCCAGTAAATCAAATGCTAATCGCAGATTTTTCCTTTCCGTGGAAGTGCCGACTACACAGGGAATACCCGCCTCCTTGAGCTCCTCGAGAAGTTTGCGTACTCCCGGCAGAGCGTTAAGACCATCCGACTCAACTAATTCACGATAAAGCTCCTCCTTCCGTCGTCCCAGTCGTTCGATTTGCTCCGGATCATTAGTCCATCCTAGAATCTCGGGAATTATGACGGCATTTCGTTTTCCAAAACCTTGTTTGAAATGATCTGCGGGCAAAGGCTTGCTGACCTCCTCAGCTAGCATTTCCCAACTCCGCTCATGCTGGATTGAGGAGTCTATGACCACGCCATCCCAGTCGAAGATAGCTCCGAAAGCATTCACGCTTTTGCCGGGGCAGCTTTCCAATTCATTCTAATTTTTCTTCAGGGGAATAGGAACTTATTCCGCCTCGGTGGCGTTCCCATCGTTTTTTTCGACCCCGATGAAGGCTCGAACGTTCCCAATTATCCGCTTAACAGCTCCGGTTTTGTCATCTCCTCCATCTGATTCAAGTTTCGGGTTTTGCTGATTTCTCGAGTCCTTGTTTATCTCGGATGGAAGGACATTTTCAGCAAGGGCATGCTTCTTAGGATGGATTTTTTCGGAGGAATTTGAGTCAGCGACATCCTCGGCAGTCGAGCGTTCTGCCAAGATGCGGTTAAGAAAATCTCTTGAACGCACGACGTCCGGGTGATCAAAGCCCAAGACTCTTTCTTGCGTCTCGAGCACCGATGTAAAGGCCGTCAAGGCTTCTTCCTTCCGTCCGGCTAGATGGTGCAGTTCGGCGAGGCGAACTTGAGTCCGCATAGTAAGTGGGTCTTCATCACCCAGAATCCTCAACTCGGTTTCTAGAATGCGCTCACTAAGGTCGTAGGCTTCCTCAGTTTTGTTGCGGTCTAGATATACTTCGGCGAGATCATTTGTGGCTCTCAGTGTTTCAGGGTGTTTGTGGCCAAGTTTCTCTTCCATCCGTTCGTAAATCTTGAAGAAGGTCTGTTCTGCCTCAGTCAGCGCTCCCATTTCTTGGTGAAGACGTGCAATCGACTTCATCGTTTCGAAGGTGCCCGGATGCATAGTGCCAAGTGCGGCTTCCTTTGTGGCGAGGATGTTGCGGTAGTGAGAGAGCGCTTGCTCGTTTTGACCACGGGCTGCTACGATTTTGGCAAGGGCATCCATGGTTCCGAGCGTGTCCGGGTGTTCCTCGCCAAGAACTTCCTTCATTCCGGCTACGGTTTCGATGGAGAGTTTTTCAGCTTCGTTTAGACGTTCCAATGCATGCAATGACTTAGCGAGGAGGGCGGCGTGACGAAGGGTGTCCGGATGTTCCTCCCCAAGATGGATGCGAGATAATTCGAGTGCATTACGGGCAAGGGTTTCTGCTTGCGGGAGTTTGTTGCGAGCGAGGTAGATGTCGGACAGGTGGCCCATGCAGTGAAGCAAGTCGGGATTCCCTTCCCCTGTCTGGCTTGCCTTGAGCTGGGCTAGAGCTGCTGCACAGAGCTTTTCCGCTTCCTCGAATCGACCGATGTTCCGATAAAGGTTTGCCATGTCTATGCGGGCACGCACGACGTCTGGGTGATCTTCTTCGAGCAAGCGTTCGCGTCGACGAAGCAGTGAAGAGAAGATAGGTTCGGCTTGCACGTAATTGCCTAGTGCATCATGAACGACCGCTAGCTCGTTCATGGTTGCAAGGGTTGCGTTCTGATCCCGTTTCGGTAGCTTGCGAAAGAGCGAGAGGGCTCGAACAAGATGGTTTTCAGCCTCGTCGAATGCGCCGATTGATCGATAAGTTCGACCTAGGGTAAGCCGAATCCGCGCCTCGATTTCCGGTTCCCCCTTGAGTTCCTCAGCTCTCGTCGACCCTTGGTCGAGCATTGCCTTTACTAGTCCCGTATCCATTCCGCCCGTGTTTTCGGGATCGATGGATAAAAAAAGCTCCCTGACGAAATTTGTCACGATTTTCGTCTTAGCCAATTCATCCTCAGCGATTCGTCGTTCGTTTTCGGCTTCGACACGTGCGATAGTGGCCTGATTACGTTGAATCAGAGCATAGCCCGCAAGGCCAAGACCCAAAACAGCGACTGCGCTTGCGGCTATTGCTATTCTGGTGGTTCGTAGTTGACGAGAATGAATGTCGCGGCGTTTCAGGTCATCCAAGCCCACGCCCAGCATTCCCGCCACGATCTTGAGGAATGCACCGTGTTCCCCATCCTTTTCTTCCCGAAGGTCCGCTGCGGCAGGTTCACTTGGTTCCTCGGTAATTTTGCCTTCTGAATTTACCTTTCGGCGAGCGGCAATCGGCAGACATTCCGTTTCCGATTGAACAAGGCTCATGGAAACAGAAGGTTCCCCGTCGAGAATCAAGCAGAGGACTCGATTGGCTTTTCCCAAGGACTTGAAGACGCGAATCTCTTCGTTTACCCAGATTGACTTGGCGGCTGCAGGTGAGCAGAGGACGACGAGATGGCTTGATTCCTTGAGGGCTTTCTCGATGGCTGACCCCAGTTCGGCCGAACCCGCCAATTCCTCGCGATCGCGGAAAATTGGGAAAAGCCGTTTGGGGATTCGACCAAATTCGGTTTCCTTGCCTACCAGTTCAGCAGGTACGCGGTAATTTTCCAGCGACTGACGCAACCAATCGGCTCGAGAAGCGTCTTCATGTGAGTATGCAAGGAATGCCCGATATTTGAAAGTTTCGCTCATAAGAAACTATGCATGGCTTATCGGCAGCGAAGACATTACGCAAGGAATCCTTCCTTCTTAATCGGTTCTTTCAACAGGCTTCCCGCTTGACCTTCGATAATACAGCCTTTCCTCTTCGCGGGATGAAACTATTGTTGGGCTCCTCCTTGATTCTTTCCTTGCTCTACTTGGGAATTCCAGTTCTTGCGGCTGATCTTTTCGTGGACAAAACTCTGGAGGCTGCCGTGCGACAACAAGTTTTCACCAAGCGCACCTCCAAGGAACCTTTGCTTGCGGAGGATGTGAAAAACGTTTCTACCGTAAAAGCATCAGGTAAAAAAATTCGTAGCCTAAAGGGTCTTGAGGCCTGCAAGGCCCTCGCAAGCCTTGAGTTGCCCGAAAACGAGATAGAGGATGTTTCTCCTCTCGCTGACCTTGAGCGCCTGCAACTCCTTGACCTTTCGGGCAACCGTATCCGCAATATCGGTCCGGTCGAGACATTGAAGGCACTTCAATACCTTAATCTAGAAAACAATCAGGTGGAGGATCTTGCGCCTCTTGGAGTTCTCGGGAACATGCGTTCACTCTACCTTACCGGGAATCGTATTCGGGATCCACGCCCAGTGGCTAAGTTGACCAAGCTCTGGTCACTATACCTAGGCAAAAACCAAATAGAGGATATCTCATCCATTAAGAACCTCGTCGGGATTTCCAACCTTGATTTCCGAAGCAACAAGGTCTCGGACCTTTCTCCGCTGTCGGGAATGAATCAACTTCGAATGGTATTCATGCAGGGCAACCAAATCAAGGACTTGGAACCCATTCTTAAGCCAGCTAGAAAAGATGCTTCCGGAGAGCGTCGATTTGCCCCCTATCTCAGGCTTTGGCTTAAGGGGAATCCAATTGCACCCGACTCGTCTCAAGTAAAGGAGCTCGCCAAGGTTGTGAGGGAAGTGAACTTCGACTACGAGTAGAGTCTCAAGGTTGCTTCCCGCTTTTTTTCGAACTTGCTTTCGTCTGCTTTCTCCGGATTGCCCACATTTGTACCTTGTCGTCATCGGGGGCGTCGCCGACCAGAGCCTCATAGCGTTTTTTCAAGTTCAGTTCCTGAATCATGGCAGACGTTCTCATCCGCGACATGTTCGGCAGGGGCCGAGCAAAGCCGTTCACGAGACGAGAGGTGGCGATTAGGAGCGGAAGATCGAGATCATAGAGGTCGCCGAATCGTGTAGGTTTTCCGCGGACGAAAAGGAGGTGGCCCGGCTTCAGGGTCTTTGCCCCGTCGGCTTTGGTGCCTGCATCCGCCGAACCTGAAATTAGGATGATTTTCAAGCCCCCATTGCCTGTGGCCTCGGCCATTAGAGAACCCCTGCGAAGGCGAATCCCTGCATCCGCATGCTTTCCGGACAATGCGAAAAGAGTTTCGTTCTCACAGTGGCGGAGGAGAGACCCTTGGCGAAGGCGAATCTTCGAACCTGCGAATTCCGCCACGGTGGATCGGCCCAATCGAAGAAAATCACCGGGTGCATTGGTTATTTCCAAGAACGATTCCTTGGCCGCTATGATAAGTACGGGATTGGGGGAGGGGATGGTGGAACTAATTTTTAGAGCTGAGGGTTGTGAGAGATCGGGGCGATCCTTGAGGAAAGCTTGACCGATTAGTTCGGTTACATGCCAATCTGGTTTACGTTCCTTCGCCTGCACATCGTGCACATCAAGGAAACCTGCAAAAAAAGGCCAATAGATACCAATTAACTTTGGTAATGGCCCGTATGGAATTCGAGTCATGCGGCAAGGCTTGACTAACTAAAATTTTGCGTTGATTGCGGCTCCTCCTCCGCCGTCGAAGCGGTGGAAGTCCCATGAAGAGGCGCCTCCCTTGGAAAGGCGAGTGGTATAGTGGAGGAAGAAGTTGGCTGTGAAGTAACTCGTGAAGGGATACTCCATGTCCAGACCAAATTCACGCGTGAAGTCCTGTCTGTTTCGGTTATCCCAATTGCGATAATCGCTGAAAGTGATCCTGGCATAGGGAGAAAGCTCCCATTGGCCAAGTTGAGTCAAAACTGTCCAGCGTGCGGACAATTCCCATCGATTGAGTTCGTTGTCTTCCGTTGGGTTGAATTTCGAGTCGGTGAAGTGATGGCTCAAACCAAAGTCGATCAATGAAACGGCTTTCCCTAGGCTGAAGGTTTTTAGTAGGGTGATTCCGGGATAGATGTCGTCGTGAATACGATCATTATTCTTACCGTCATGGTCTTGGTTGTAGGTCAATCCGGTCCGCAAGGCCCAACCGTTTGAAAATTGAAGGAGACCGAATGTATATAACCCCAAAGTGTTAAGGGGTAAATCCAAGTCCTTGTCCCCGAATTGGTCGAATCTGGTCAAGGTTAGCCCTAAGTAAGGGGAAAAAGCTGCCTTTCCCCAGTTGTAAGATCCTAGTCGAAAGCCCGAATGAATGTTGTTCAACCAAACGCCGGCAGGTTTTTCTAGGGAATGCCCTGGTGATTGGATATTCGGGTTGGAACTATAATAGATGCGGGTGGATAGTCCCAAGTAGTAGTCGAATCCACGGCGCTTTACTGCTACAGGTCTTTGGAGACCTAGGTCGCTGGCTCCGGGACGTGGAGAGGAGGTCCTTGGGGGGATGGCGGGAGTGCTCCTTTCCCTCATGGCGGGGGCTATTACTTTGGCGTTCGTGTCGAAGCGTGGCACTGCCTCAAGCCCACCCCACTTGCCTTTTTGAGCGAAAATTTCGAGGGTTCCCGTCAGGAGAAGTCCCGACAAAAGGGAATACTTCAAAATCGATGAGTGAAAAAACTGCATGAAGCTTTGCCCCGATGAAAATTATTTGTTGGCGGAAGAGAAAGCCCGTATGCGAACTGCGGGCACGCCATCGTTAACTGTGATGCTGGAATTGACGTGCCCGTCGGGACCACTGAAATGTTGAGATCCTAATGTCGTTCCACCGTGAGAAACGTTCTTGATGAAGTTGACCGCTCCCAGCGCCCTGTTGCTTGCGCCAAAGGTGGAACGTCCGTCCCTGCTTCGCAGCATGACTTCCGAATTGGACGGGAACGCGACGTTCTTCAGGTCGATGGTGATGGACTCCATATAGATTTCGTTGACGCGGCCGCCGAACTCCAAGCCGTTGATGGCTATCCTCTCCTGAGCGTAGAGGTAGGCGTTGTCGGAATCGGAATATTGGCCTACGGTGATGCGGCTTGGTTCGTTCGGATCGGTGGAGAGTATGCGCAGTTCCTTCAGGGTCCCTACGGCTAGATTGCCGCCGGTGGAGACGTTCACGTTTACCAACTCGAGCGTATCATAGGATCCAAGGCCGAGATTGGAGCCCTCGTAAGTGAGGTCGAGGTCGGCGGGATGCGAACTGGGTTGGATGTCTTGGTCGGAAGTATAGACGGGATCGGTCACGTCGAGATACTTCTCCATGAAGTCGGCGTCGAGATAGTCGTTTAGGGAGCCTGAACGAAAGTGGACGTCGTCGGCGGCGCCAATGGCGAGTGCATGATCCTCGACGTGATTGTCGTTTTTGAAGGTGACGCTGTCCTTGATCGTTAGGTCCTTGGCGGCTCCGATAGCGAAGATTTTGCGATCATCTGCATTTGCGGCCTTGGCGAGATAAGATGAGACGTCGATATCACCCTTCTCGATGGTCACGTTGGAACCAAGCGCGGCGTTTACGTTCTTCACCTTTATGTTGAAAAGGTCCGCGTCTTTCCCGTTGATGGTAAACTTGCGTGCGCCAAGAAGGTGAGTGTTGATTCCCGTTCCCGCTTCTGAGACTTCTCCGGCGATCAGGTCTTTTAGGGAATCGACGTCGTTGAGTTTTTCTCTGCCGCCCACAAGGGCGATGATGTCATTGGCCAGCGTCTCGACGTTCGCATGCTCAAGATCAGTTGCAGACTTTTCTCCTATCGCACCCTTTTTTGCGAGAAGCTTGGCCAGTTCGTAAGTGTAGGGGTTGTTCCCTAGTTCGCTCAGCAGCTTGTCTGCGTTCCAAACCCTGTCGCTCGGGATTGAACCTGATAGGGTTACGTCTGTCAGGATTTGGCCTGCGATTCTGGTCACGTCTGTCAAGGCTGCATTGAAATAGCTTCCATCTGTCGTGTTTGTCGGATCCTTGATGACGTCCCTTAGTATCGCGATAGTCATGGCAGTGGTTTCGTCGACTTCCATGCCGACTAGGTTGGCCTCCGTTATATTCGCGCCTTGGAGGTCATAACTTGTCGAGTATTTTGAAGCCGAGGAGGGAATTGTAAGTTTGTCCTCGTTGGCGTCATAGGTGAATTCGGTGGTGTCCGGCGGGGAACCGGGATCTATGGTGGGAGGAGAGGTAGTGGGGCCTTCGGTCGGTGGTGGTGGTGGGGACAATTCTGCTTCCAACTCCTCAATTTCATTCTCCAATGCCTGTAATTCCTCTTCGATATTTTGTTTCTGCAATTCCAATGCTTGCGATTCCTCTTCTATTTGCTGAAGTTCTGGTCCGCTGGCACCGATTTTCTGTTGTTCTAACTCCTGAATTTGTTGGTTGGTCTGGGTTAACTCTTGTTCTTTTGATTCCTTCTTCCCTTGGGCTTGCTCTAATTGTAGCTCTTGGACTTCTTTTTCTATTACAGCGAACTTCTGCATGATTTGCTCGAGCGAGGCTGCGAGCGGCCGGACATGGGTGCGATCTTTGAGAATCTGCTTTTCGGCAGGCGTCGTCTCCTCATCTTCCTCGCCCTGCTGACCAAAACCGAAGGGGGCAACTGCGAAACTGGTATATAGAACCAAAAGGAGACGAAAGGTCTTTGGAACATTTTTTCTTCTGTAATCCATGGCGTTCAGAAAGGATTTGCTGTTGTTCGTAGGCTGCAATGTTTAATTCGATACAACTTCCGGCTAGCTTCGCTGTCAATTTGTTTTCATGAACAAAACGCTAGCAAGGGAGCGTGAAATCGCACTGGGATTTTCAAGGTTGAATTTGCCAATGAGGTAACTCTTCTACGAAAGAAAGAGAAGAAAACATCCTTAGCAACGTCAGGGCGAAAAACTATGGATTCCGTAGTGCCCGTGGCATTCTTTGTTTCTGAAGGACTTGTTTCTTTCTTCAGCTGGAAAAATTAGATGCGGCTTGGTCCCAGTTCACGACGTTCCAAAAGGCGTCCACATAATCAGGGCGACGGTTCTGGTAGTTGAGGTAATAAGCGTGTTCCCATACGTCGAGTCCGAGGACTGGCGTGCCGGCGATGTCGGCAACGCCTTCCATGAGGGGGCTGTCCTGATTAGGCGTGGAGGTGACGGCGAGTGAACCGTCGGCTTGCCTGACGAGCCATGCCCAACCTGACCCGAAACGTGTGAGGGCGGCCTTCTTGAAGGAGTCCTTGAGTGCATCAAGATTTCCAAAGGCGGAATCTATGGCGGAGGCGAGTTCGCCGCTTGGTAGTCCTCCGCCGCTTGGGGAAAGGTTTTTCCAGAAGAAGGTATGGTTGGAGTGACCTCCGCCGTTGTTGCGGACGGCTCCCCGAATATTCTCGGGAA
>CAZWTI010000163.1:0-3262 GCA_964637065.1 uncultured Puniceicoccaceae bacterium | reverse complement strand
GCTCTGTGCCGGGTTTCCCTGCCAAGCATTCTCGCAGGCAGGCCACCGTCTCGGTTTTGAGGATACCCGCGGCACACTTTTCTTCGACATCGCTCGTTTCCTGAAGAAAAAGCAACCAAAGGCCTTTTTTCTAGAAAACGTCAAAGGTCTCATTAGCCACCAAGGCGGTCAAACCCTCGACACGATTCTTGCAATCCTCCGTAACGAACTTGGTTATTTCGTTCCCACACCCAAAACAATAAAGGCCGAAGATCATGGCGTCCCACAAAAGCGAGAACGCGTATTTCTCGTCGGTTTCCGTGAAGATCTGGGGATCAGCAAGTTCGAATACCCCGAACCTTCAGGCGTCCCAGTAGTCTTCGCCGAAGTCAAGGAACAGTATCCGGTATCCGCTCGCTACTACCTTTCCACCTCATACCTAGCTTCGCTCAGGGCTCATCGCAACAGGCACAAGCATAAAGGTAACGGCTTCGGTTTCGAGATCGTCGGTGACGACCATGTGGCCAACACAATAGTAATCGGCGGCATGGGTCGTGAACGCAATCTCGTGATCGACAAACGCTTAAAAGATTTCACTCCGGTCACCAACATAAAAGGCGAGGTGAATCGCGAAGGCATTCGACGCATGACGCCTCGCGAATGGGCTCGCCTTCAAGGGTATCCCGATGAGTTCCTTATCCCCGTCTCTGATGCACAAGCCTACAAGCAATTTGCAAATTCCGTGGCAGTACCAGCCGTCAAGGCTACGGCAAAAAGAATTCTGAAGACAATGAAACTAGCCCCAAAGCAGAAAATTCCATCTGCGGATTAGCTCGATTTCATCACGAGTTTATCGTCCTTGATTGAGAAAGTAACTTCAGAGCCTTTCTGGACATCTCCAGCTACAAGAGCACGAGCAAGTTGTGTCTCAACCTGCTTTTGAAGAAAGCGCTTGAGCGGGCGAGCTCCATAGGTCGGGTCGTAACCTTTTTCACCTACCCATTCCTTGGCAGCAGAAGTAAAAACGACTGAAACCTTGCGATCCTCAAGACGATGATTTAGGCTATTCAGCAAGAGATCGACGATTTCAATGATTTCCTCTAAAGAAAGGGGTTTGAAGAGTACTACGTCGTCAATACGGTTTAGGAATTCGGGACGGAAATTCTCCCGCAGGTCAGCAAAGACAGATTCACGTACGCTCTCGGAGATTTCACAGTCGATGACGTTCTCCTGCAGAAAGCGACTGCCGATGTTCGACGTCATGATGACCACGACGTTCTTGAAGTCGACCGTGCGACCCTGAGAGTCTGTCAGGCGACCATCATCCATGAGTTGGAGGAGAACGTTGAAGACATCCGGATGCGCTTTCTCAATCTCGTCGAAAAGGATAACGGCATAGGGCTTGCGACGAACTGCCTCCGTAAGTTGTCCGCCTTCCTCATAGCCAACGTAACCTGGCGGAGCACCGATCAGTCGAGCCACCGAATGCTTTTCCATGTATTCGCTCATATCGATGCGAACGATGTTGCTTTCGCTGTCAAAGAGACTTTCGGCCAAGGTCTTGGCCAACTCAGTCTTCCCAACTCCAGTAGGCCCAAGAAAGAGAAAAGAACCGATAGGTCGATTGGGATCCTTGATCCCGGCTCGAGCGCGAAGAATTGCCTCAGAGACGAGGGTGACGGCTTCGTCTTGACCGATGACCCGTTCATGCAGGATATCTTGCAGACGCAGGAGCTTCTGTTTTTCACCCTCAAGAAGTTTAGTTACCGGCACACCCGTCCAACGAGCCACAATATCTGCGATTTCATCAGCGGTAACCTCTTCCTTGAGGAGAGTTTCTTCCTTCTCGGCATTCTCAAGTTTTTCAAGTTCCGCCTCTAAAGTGGGTAGTTTCCCATGCTTGAGCTCAGCAACAAGATTCAAGTCATAGGCACGTTCTGCTCGCTCCATTGCGGCCCGGGTTGATTCTATTTTCTCTCGAAGCACACGTATGTCGTCGATATCCTTGCGTTCCCCTTCCCACCGGCGCTTGAAATTCTCCATCTTGTCCCGAGCGTTGCCCAGTTCCTTTCGCAGAGCCTCGAGTCGTTCCTTGCTGGATTTGTCATTTTCCTGCTTTAAGGCGGCTTCCTCGATCTCAAGCTGGAGGACGCGACGACTGATTTCATCCAACTCAGCGGGCATACTGTCCAATTCCGTACGGATCATGGCACAAGCCTCGTCTACAAGGTCGATCGCTTTATCAGGCAGGAAACGATCGGAAATGTAGCGGTTGGAAAGAACGGCTGCATTTACGAGGGCTTCGTCACGGATATTCACCCCATGATGAATCTCAAACCTTTCGCTCAAACCGCGAAGGATGGATATGGTGTCTTCGACATTTGGTTGATCCACAAGAACAGTCTGAAAACGACGTTCAAGAGCAGCGTCTTTCTCGACATGCTGGCGGTACTCGTTAAGCGTGGTAGCGCCTATGCAGTGCAGTTCGCCTCGGGCCAACATGGGCTTCAACATGTTCCCGGCATCTATGGCCCCTTCTGCCTTTCCCGCACCAACGATCGTGTGCATCTCGTCGATGAAGAGAATGATGCGACCTTCGGCTTTGCTCACTTCGTTCAAGACGGCCTTGAGACGTTCCTCAAATTCACCACGGAACTTGGCTCCGGCAAGAAGAGACCCCATGTCCAGAGTGAAGATTGTTTTGTCCTTCAACCCTTCGGGCACGTCACCACGAACGATTCGTTGGGCAAGACCCTCGACAATAGCCGTCTTACCCACGCCAGGTTCGCCGATAAGCACGGGATTGTTCTTCGTCTTTCTGGAAAGAATACGGATGACGCGACGAATCTCGGCATCACGACCGATGACAGGATCGAGTTTGCCAGACTTGGCCTGCTCCACCAAGTCGATCCCGAATTTCTTGAGAGCACGGAAAGTATTTTCAGGAGTCTTGCTGTTAACTCGCTGCCCCCCACGCATCTCCTTGAGAACCTTGCGTACCTTCTTTTCGGAAAGCCCGAAATTCTTGAAAAACTTGACCAGTGAGGCTGGTTTACCCACGGCAAGTAGTCCAAGGAAAAGATGCTCGGTACTGATGTAGTCGTCTTCCATCTCGGAAGAAATCGCCTGAGCCTTCTCGACTGCCTCTGTAAGAGCAGGCGAGGCGTATGAACGTGAAGTGTTAACATCTCCGGCAATCTTAGGCAGATTACCCAAGTCCCGCTCCACAGCGAGCTGAACGGCAGAAGCCCCAATTCCCATCTCTTCCAGCAAAGAGGGAACG
>CAZWTI010000162.1:0-3408 GCA_964637065.1 uncultured Puniceicoccaceae bacterium | reverse complement strand
GTCACCGGCTTCCAGCCGAATGAATTCGACGGGCGCAGTGCCTGGGGCGAGCCGACCGGGATCGCCGAGGACGAGCGGGGGCATATCTATATCAGCAGCGACTGGACCAACCACCTCATCGTCAAAATTGCCCCGAGTGCCCTCAAGGGCACCTGGGAGCCGCTCATCCCCGACAACGCCTTTGTGGACGGGCGCGTAAACCTGTCGGCCACGGTCCGCGTCGCCGAGCGCGACCCCCAGGGCGGTCCGGTGGTTGCTACCGCGGATCTCAGTGCGCTCGGAGGGAACGAACGCCATCCCTTGCGCGATGAGGGCGATGGTGTATTCTCGCTCGACGTGACGTTGCCCACCGGTCCCGGGGTCGGCACGCGGTCGATCCGAGTCCTGCTTGAGCAGGAGACCTTGGCGGGACTGAATGTGTTAGGCTTCAGCCACGCAATCCGCGTCGTGCGCGGTGAGGACCGGGTCGTTGCTGAGGACTGGACGGTGATCGAACGCGGTGGGGTAGCCTTGCAACCGGTTGGCAATGACGGGGCGTTGCCGATCCGCATCGACAACGTCGCCGGTTCAGGGTGGCGTCTGACCTTTAATGCGCCGGAGCCCGTGGCGGCCGACGAATACCGGGCGCTGCGTTTCGCCGTGCAGATCGACCCCGCCCAACTCGAAGGCGTGCAGGGACCGCTCAGTGCCGTATTACTACCGGGGGGCCGCCAACTCCCATTGGCACAAGAGCGCCTCCTGGAGCGGAACAGCGCGGTCGATCTGGTCGCGGACGGATTGCTCGATCCGACGGCGCGCAGCTGGCAGGTCGTCGAAATCCCGCTGGAGGCGTTTGGGCTGGAGGGCGAGCCAATCGGTTCGATCCGCTTTCTCGGACAACTGGTAGGCGAATTCTTGCTCGACGATCTGCGGCTGGTGAGTCATGTTCAGCGGCCGGGGCAGACGGCGGTGCTGGAGGAGCGCGGCAATGCATCGGCTCAATTTACACTGGCCCAGAGCTATCCCAATCCCGTCAACGGGCAGGTGGTGATCCCCTTTGCGCTGGCTCAAGATGAGGAAGTAGAACTGGCCGTGTACGACGTGCTGGGACAGCGAGTGGCCGTATTGGCTGAGGGTTGGCGCACGGCGGGATCGCACGAGATTCGCTGGGACGTGCGAGCTCCCGAGGGTTTGGCCAGCGGGGTGTATTTCTATCGGTTGCAGACTGACGGTGGCTTCAAGGTCGGGAAATTGATCCTTCTGCAATAGGCCCTATGCGTTTATCGGACCATCCAGTACGGGTAGCACTGGGCATCGTGCTCGGGGCATTGGGCTTACGACTGGCTCACATGTGGCAAATGTCAGCCAGCCCGCTCTTTGCCGACCCAGCGGTTGACGCCGCCACTTATGTCGACCACGCGACTCGCTTAGCAGCAGGGCAATGGTTGGGATGGGGGGAGGGACCGTTCTGGCAGCCACCGCTGTATCCCTACCTCCTGGGGCTGGTAAAGCTGGTGTCCCCGGAGGCATTCTTTGACGTCGTCCGCATTCTGCAAGCGGCAATGGGGTCATTTTGTTGTCTGCTGGTCTACTGGATTGGGCGGCGGATATTCAGTTCGGGGATCGCTCTCGTTGCCGCTGGCGCCGTCGCGGCGTATGGGCCGCTGATTTATTTCGATGTTCGCCTGCTGCCCACGGGCTTGGCGACCTTTTTTGCGCTAGCGGGTCTGCTCTTATTGCTATACGCGGTAGGGCGCCCGGCGAAGCGGATGTTCCTAGCGGCGGGTTTGCTCTGGGGCATTGCCGCCCTCGCCGTGGCCACGATGCTAGCGCCGGTACTGCTGACGGCCGCCTGGTTGGGGCATCGCTACTGGAAGCTGCCCGATCGCGGTTCCCCCTGGATCTGTAGTTTCTTGCTCGGGGCCGGGCTGGCGATTTTGCCGGTGACCCTGTACAACGACATCGTCGGCGAGGACGTGGTGCTAATTTCGTCCAATGGCGGGGTGAATTTTTATGTCGGGAATAATGCTGAGAGCGATCGCACGCTGGCGATACGGCCCGGTTGGGAATGGGAGGAGCTCATGGCTGAGCCGATGCGGCAGGGGATTAGCCGCCCGTCGGCAAAGTCCAGTTATTACTATTCAAGAGCCTTTGCGTTTATTGCGGAAGCCCCGCTAGACTATATCGTGCTCCTGGGTCGCAAGGCGGTACAATTTTGGTCCGGCGACGAAATAGAGCGCAATCAGGAGATCTATTACTGGCGCAAATATTCGACCGTATTGGCCCCGATATTGTGGAAGTGGGGTCTGGCCTTTCCTTTTGGTCTGGTTGGGCCGCTGGCGCTGGTCGGATTGGCAGTGTATATCCGCCGAGAGGGATTAGGTTTGCCGGCCGTATTCACCCTCGGTTACAGTTTGGCGGTCATCGCCTTTTTTGTCACCGCCCGCTACCGCCTGCCCGTCGTGCCTCTGTTGTTGCTTTTCGCCGCCTATGGAGGCCACTGGTTATACCAGCGGGGGCTGAACCGGACCTGGTGGCCGGTGGGACTGCTCGTATTGTTGGTGCTCGGAGCCAATTGGGGTTCGTCGCCGATGGACATGCGCGGAACCCCCGCCACGTACAATGACTTGGGCAATGCCTACTTGCGCCAGGGGCGCTACGATCTAGCGCTGCTGAAATTCGAGCAAGCCGTTCGCCGCGACGAAACCTATTGGCAGGCGTGGTTCAATCTCGGTTCGCTGCGCGCTATGCGCGGCGATGTGCAGGGCGCATTGCCGATTTTTCAGCGGGTGGCCGAGCACAATCCCGAGCGGCCCAATGTCTGGAGTAATTTGGCCGGTGCGTATGTCGTACTCGGAGATTATACGCGGGCGATCTTGGTGCTCGAGCGTGCGCTGCACCACGCTCCGCCGCGCAGCGATATCTACGCAGAATTGCTCAAGCTGTATATTGCGCGCGGTCATTACGAAAAAGCGGACGCGCTCTACCATCGGGCGGTGACGGCGTTACCCGGAGAGGCGCGTCTGGACTCGCTGCACGGCGAGATAGACCACTGATATAGTACCATTATCGGAGATTGTATACTTGGCATCCCCCAGCAGGATCTGGACATTTCGGCTGTTGACGGGATTGGCCGGCTTAGGTCTTGTCGCCGGGGGCGAGGGGGTGTTGCGGCTGGTGCCATGGTTGGGACCGGCCCCGCTGGTCGTAGAACGGGCGGAGCAGGGTGGCAAGCGGCTGCTCGCAGTCAATCGCCTGTATTCGCAGCGCTTCTTCTTCGGACAACACGGCCGGCTGGCCGCCGCCGGACAGATGGCTGAGCGCTTTTTCTTCGAGCCTGCACCAGATAATCTCTATCGTGTCGTTTTCGTCGGCGCCTCCACCGTGCAGGGTTTCCCGCATCCGCGACGGCTGGCCGCAGCGTCCTTC
>CAZWTI010000161.1:0-3431 GCA_964637065.1 uncultured Puniceicoccaceae bacterium | reverse complement strand
GGGAATTGCTCGGGTTGCAGGCCGTCGTCCTTGAACTGGCCCATCGAGAGGAGAACCAGTGGATCGTTGTAGGAGGAGTCCGTGTCAACGGCTCCCTTGAAGAGGGCGAGGTAGGTTTCGTTCTGGTCAAGGAGTACTTCGCCGTGGGTGGGCTTCGTATCCGAATCGAAAGTCTTCGTGGTAGGATTCCAGAAGGTATGTCCTCCGTTCCAACCCTCCTTCAGGACGTTTCCGGGAGGATTCCCAATGCTGTATTCCGCGTAACGACCCTCGGTGGTGGGCGTGAAGACGAGGGCTTGGCCTGCCTTCAGGCCTGATGCGTTGTCCAGCACAAAGCCCATTTTCTTGTCCATCCTCCCCACATACTTTGGAATAAAACTTTTTAAATCTTGTTCGAGATTCGTGGGAACCTTGCTCGAAGCGGGATAACCCGAGGCCGACTTTACCGTGCAGATTCCAACCGTCACGCCTTGGCAAGTTCTGGAACCGTCGTTACTGTGCCGATAGCCGCCACCGTCCTCTTTCTTGAAAATGTCACTTCGGAATTCAAGGCGGGTCTTGTCGGAAGTGGCCACTGCGCTGAAGGTGACGTAGTCTTGCGGGGTGCCGTATGTGAAGAGATCGGTGTTGCCCTCGAAGGTGGCCATGTCGGTCCCGTCCCAAGACACGATGCCACGGCGTTTGTATGGTTTGGGCCGATCGTCCTCGTTGATGCCATATGGGAATCGCACTTCGTAGGTTTCGCCGGGCACGGTATCCATAAAAGTCCAAATTTTGCCGTATTGACAGGGACCAATGAGATCAACTCCAATATGCCCGTCCGTATCGATGTAGGGCCAGCTGGCTTTTGGATAACCAGGCTCAGGATTTTTGCCTTTTATGTCGATGAGGGCTTTGCGTTGGTCAATTATTTCACCTTCGGGTCCGCCGGGTTTGCGAGGATGCCAGCGATAGTAGTTTTTTTCGCAAACGTTTTTGTCGTTGTAATAGATGCGGTATTCATCGCCGAAACCGGATTGCTCTCTGTTCCAGACCGCGACGGTGTACTTGGAGGGAGCCAAGTCCACGTTGTGGGGATTCCACAGTACCACTGCGGGCAAAACGTGCGTGTTGATGCGGTATCTGCCGTTGGATTCCTTTTCGTAAGTGGGATATTGGAAAAATTGGGCGCGACTCACCACGGGATGAACCCCGACCTCTTTCTCCGTTTGCACTCGAGGGGAGATGACGTCTCCGGTCCCACGCAAGTTGTAGTAGTCTCGAAGCTGATCCCAAAGGGGACCACCTGGATCAATGTTAACGCTGTCCGTTGCATTTCCTTTTCCTCCCGGAACGATTACACTGCGGTAGTCGGCAGGACTCGGTCCCCACCAAGAGCCAATATATCCACAATCAGTCAAACCCTGTACTGGTTGGCCTAGGTTGTCGTAAACTGTAGCCCTGAAGCAGGTATAGCTCGGATGATAGAGGGAGAGTTGAATGTTTCCGTCACTCAAACGAAGGGCCTCTATCCTGACATCCCAATCGTAGTCGAGCCAATCTTCGAAATCGATACAATAGTAATCAGAAGTCGATTCCCTTAAAGCGACGCGCCGGGAGTGAGGGCCTGGTGGAAGTCTGCCAGGGTTGAATGGGAGTTTGCCAAATCTTTGCATCAACCACCACCCCATGTCGATCTGGTAGCCTTCTAGCTCGGGAAAACCAACTTGGGGAATATAGCCACCACCGATGGAAGGTGATGGACTTCCGCCTGCCGGGCCAAAGATTTGCTCGTCTCCGGTCAGCACCAATTCCCCTTCGGAATCCTTCGCTCCCCGTTGCAAGCCCGCCGTCAAATCTCGGCGTAGACCGCCTCCCTTGACGTTTGCCAGCACCCCGTGTCCATGAACGGTGACGTCGTGAAAACGAGCTTGCAGGACATCGTTGTCTACCGCTTCCGTGGCACTGGCTACGGAGGCTTCGTTCAGCAACTTTGCTCGAGTTCCGGCGGGAACCTGCGACTCGAAGGTCTCGAATCCCGGAATGGCGGAAACTCCGAAGCCCGTAGAGTTGAGAGCATCATCACCACGAGGCATGTTGATCTTTGCCTTCAGGTTTTCATCTCCCACCCAGTAGGCGTATGATCCGGATTTTCTTTGACCGTAACCCGAACCTCGGTTGCGGGAGTTGGAAGTGGACGTCGCTCCCTGTTCCACGCCTACCTTGCCGACGCTGACACCATCCGCGATTGCGGGACCATCTCCGATTGCCCCCACCAGCTCGACCCGCTCTTCCCTGCCGTCGGAATTGTAATCGGGATCGGTCGGGTCGGCACCCTTTTCCGAGACAAGCCAATGCGGCAGGGCATTCTTGTCGTTAGCGTCCCATACCCCCGTCCAGTGGTTGCTGCCCTCGCTCCCCGAACCCGAAGACGTCCCGTCCTCCTGGAGCAGCGAGGCTGCGGCCGTCACCTTTTGGTCGGGACCCAAGTGCTTCTTCAACTCCCCCAAGGCTACGCCCAACCCGAAGTGGGCGTGAACTCTAGACATCACGGTCTCCTGGCGAATTTGCGTGCGGCGAAGTTCCATCGTCACCAACGAGGTCAATCCCACGACGAGGGTGAAAACCACGGAAAGCAAGGCAAGGCAGAACACCAAGGCGAATCCCTTCCGGCTTCGCGACTTCAAGGATGGATTACGGGCTAAAGCCCTGTCGTTCGGCAGTATGTACATGAGAAGGTAGGTTTCAAGTTACGAAACCCTTTCGCCGTTTGCAATCTCTTGTTGTTAGTCTGGTAAGACTTACAAATCGAGATGATGGGAATCAAATCTCGTTGTCTCTCAACCACCGGAATGCGACGAGTGCAAACCTCCTGCGCAGACCGTTCCAATGTTCCTTGGAGGATGAACCCGGCACGGCATTTTCCTGATCCGCAACGTCCGGGAGTCTTTGGAAGATAGCCTCGCATCGTGTGTGGCTTTCCTCACCGCCCTCGTCAATCCCCGATGTGCCTGCGGCACCGCCGTAGACGCGCACCCTGAAGGTGTCCGAGCGAGCCGACAGGCACGGCCCGAGGCGGGAGAGCAGATCGGCTTGCGTGAGGTATCCGGGTGCATGAGATGCGGCGGGACCTGCGGCGGCGGCCGAACCGCCCGCCTTGTTGCCGACCCCCTTGAGAACTTGGTCCAAATTGCCGTGCGATGTCGCCATGACCATCTCGTCCTTGAAGCCTTTGTTGATGCCGGCGTTCTCGATGGCGGCTTCCAAGGCACCCTTCATGGCATAGGTTTCCCAATCGCTTGAGGGCGATTGCAAGTCGGGGTCGGGCAGGGTCCGGTTGACGAACTCCGCAAGGGACCTGAAGGGACCGCGACGCTTGACTTGGTTTACGATTTCGGTGGCGAGGGTCCGAATCTCGGTTTGGCTTAGGGAGCGATATCCCGTGTAGGCCT
>CAZWTI010000160.1:0-4434 GCA_964637065.1 uncultured Puniceicoccaceae bacterium | reverse complement strand
AGGGTTCCACCGAGTTCGCCGTCTTTCCGCACGAGGACTTCATTCTTCACCGCTTTGACTGGAACGAACCCGACGGCAAGCGATTGGCGATGAGGACGGACTTCCGGACCTTGCCTTGGTCTGTCCGGACGTTTCGGGATTATGCCCGCGAACATTACCAGCTGGCTCTTCGAGCAACGGGGAATCGTCTTTTCACGCTCGCCCGCCCGCCCCTGTTTTTCACGAATGGCTGGGGCAACGACAGCGGTTCGGGAAACGATTACATGGTAAAGACTCTGCGTCTGCTCGGCTTCAACAGTTGCGCCGCTCCCGACAACGAGGCAAATAGTCGAAGGTACGGTTGGAGGCGAGCGGGAGGGCATTATTGGCCGCCCGTCTGGATGCCCTACGACGAGTCGGCTTCCACCAAGAAATACCGCGAACACTATGCCAAGGAGTTTGTCAGGCGACGTGAGTCGTGGACTGATCTCGGCACTTTTCAGATCGCCGACGAGCCACAAGAGATGAAGACGAACGAACTCTCCTCGCCTCTGTGGATTTACCGTGCCGCCGCCGACGGTTCCGGTCGCTGGTTCGATCCCACGAATTCAAGCGAGCTGCTAACTAGACGGAAAGATCTCAGCGATTGCGTACTTGAGGGAGTCCTGCATTGCGGCGGCATTTTCGAGCTGCGGGTGGGCCGGTTCTCGGGAGAAAAGTCCGCATTCGGTTTCTGGAGCGTGGGTCAAAGGCGGAATAGTCCGGTAAACTTGGTTGCCGGGGTTCACGGAGGTCGACAGGGCGGCATGAAAAGACCGGGCGCTAACTCCAACCAGAATGGTCTCCCCTTCAAGATCGTCTATCAAGCCATCAACAAAAGGGCGAAGGACGCTTTGACCGCGGGAACTGCGGCGCTCTACTGCAACAATCAGTTGATGAGCCAGTTGAACGGCTTGCCCTCCCAAGGTGGATTCGCAATTCTTAAGGGCAACGAGAAGTCGATCAGCAAGCTCAGGCTCCGCGCGATTTCGAAAGAGGAACGTCTGGCCGATTCCATGATTGATCTGGATCGCGAAAAGAAGGCCCCCTCGGACGATCTGCTGGCGGATCTGGAGGGCGTGGCGTCGGCGAAGCCCCGGTTCGTCGACAAGGACCTTCGGCGATTCGTGGAGGAGGATTGGGTCTGGGGAGGAGGTCTGCCGGAGGCTCACGTCGGTTTCAGGAAATGGTTGCGGGAGCGCGGAGTCTCCCTTCGGGAAGTTGGCGCTGATTCCTGGGACAAGGTACGTCTCATGACCATCCAATCCCTCGCCGACACGCCTGATCGCCGAAGGCAGTACTACTGGAGTCGTCGATACGCCAACTACCTTACTCCCCGCACGTTTTCCCTTGCGGCCGAGGGAATTCGATCCGCTTTCCCTGAGAAGGACTTGAAGGGTTTCGTCGCCCTGAGCGGTCATGCACTATACCTCGGGAAAACCGCCATGCCTCTGGACATGTTCGAGTTGGCCAAGTATCCCGAGTTGACGCCGGGCGTGAGCGACTGGATGACTTCCGGCAGCTGGCGCTGGGACAGTCACCAAGCCGTCGCGTACTCGGTCGCTCCCTTCAATTCGGGAGCGCGACGCTATGGGCGAAGCCCCGTCAACTTTCCCATGATGCACTGCGTCTATCCCAGCGTCTTCCGCTCGTATACCCAGCTTGCCAATCAGTGCAAGCTCATCAGTTATTGGACCTTCGGGCCTTCCTATGCGGCGACCGAGGGTTTCTGGTCGGACAACTTCTGGAGCTACCACGCGGTTCACAAGCTCAACAACCGAGCCGCTCAACTGGACGACGTTCTCTCCGAAGCCGTGATGCGGCCCAGTCGGGTCGCCATGCTCTACTCCCACTCCACTCACCTGTGGAGTTCCGCCGACAGCTACAACGACAAGCGAGCCGCATTCCTCGGCCTTTCCCACGAGTACTTTCAGCCCGAGCTCGTTACCGAGGAACAGGTGGTGGACGATTGCCTGCGGCACTATGACGCCTTGTACGTGTTGGAGCCTCACGTCTCTCGGTCCGCTCAGTCGAAGATTTCCGAGTGGACTCGCGGTGGAGGTTTGCTCTGGACATGCTCCAACTCCCTTCTGCGGGACGAATACGACGAGTCCAGCGATTGGCTTGCCAAGGAGGTCGGGATTCGTCGGGTGGGCGACTCGGCCGGGCGGATCGCGACCATCAAGCCCGTTCCCGGCCAGCCATCGTTCCGTCCTCATGCCGTGACGTTTGGGCGTCGTTTCGACAAGGTGTCTCTCGAAGGCGGCCTGACTCGCGCCATCTACGACGATGGTTCGCCTGCATGGTTGGAGAAGCCTTTGGGGCGTGGTCGAGTCGTTTACGTCGGTCATCGAGCGGGTCTGACCTACTCAGGCCAAAGGATATCGATAGGCGGACGATCGGTGGTTTGGGCGGATGCCGGTCGGGACACGCTGACTCGTCCTCTCCGCGAACTCGGCGTGGAACGCGACTTGGTTCTCTCCGAGCGTACCGTTATGGCCGCTGCCCTCACCACTGAGTCTGATACCGTGATCGTGCTCTACAATATGCGTCCGAAGTCGATCACGCCGCTTACGATAAAACTAAAGGAGAAATCTCACCCAAAGGCCGTTATGGCTTTTGAAGGTGATCGTCTGGTCGATTTGCCTTTTGACTTTGTTGAAGGCGAATTGACGATCACCCTTCCTCGCTTGAATCTCAACGAAGGGCAGATGATCCTCGTTCGCGGAAATCCCGCTCTCGTTGATCCCCGTCCCGCAGTCATGAAGAAGCGGGTGTTCAAGCTGTTGTCCTCTGACGATCCCATGGACTTGAGCGCAGGAGCGTGGTTTGCCGGATTTCACTCAGAATGGAACCTGCAAGACTTGATCGTTCCTCTCGTCGGCCACGTCCGCTGGGAGGTTCGCAGGTCAGCCGTCGAGGCTCTCGGTCGACTTCGGTACAGGCCGATCGCCTCAAGGTTGGTCGACTTGATCGAGGACGATTCGGACGATCACGTTCGAGCTGACGCCCTGTACGCGCTTGCCCTGATCGATCCCGCCGTCTTCGCTCCAGCCGCGAAACCATGCGCCCTGCACGAAAGCCCAATCATTCGAATGGAGACGATGCGGGCTGTCGATACTTTGCTCTCCGGGGCGGAGGGGGCAAAAGTTGAGGGTTCCGGGTCTTCCCTTGAAGACGATTTGTCGATCATCGTCTCAAGTTGTCTAGAGGACGACGTTTCCATCGTTCGCCATCTCGCAATCGAACAGTACGGTCGCTTGGAGTCAAAATCCCTACTGACTCACGTATTGAAGGTTATTCTCGGTTCCGAGGATCTGGTTCTCTGGGCGAAGGCGGTCGCCTCAAACGATGTGGCATTTTCCCAGTACCTCGCTCGGGGAATGCCCGGTGGAGACGGTTTCTTCTTCGCCCTTGCCCGAGTTCGCCAGGATGCCGCCCTTGTACAGGAATTGAAGCGACGTTTCGACTCGGGTGAACGTTCCGAACGGTTGATCAACGCAATCGAGCATCAGCGTGACGAGGGATTGATGCGACTTGTCCTGAAGAAAAGTGAGACGTTGGGGGAAAGCTGGCGGTCTCGACTGCCACATCAACTGGAAACGGCCATGGACATGGGCCTAGGTCGCGATCTGGAGGTTTGGACGAATGAACTGAAGCTGTCCGAATGATTCTTTTGTTAGCGATAGATAGTCAGTTCGCTGGATACCCTCCGTTTTTTCGGTCGAGGAGATGGACTTGCCCGCTGTGCTTCAATTCGATTGGCTGAATCTGTCGCCATTCGTCACAAGGTGAAAATAAATTGGTCCTCTGCTGTTGCGGAAACTAAAAAGCGGGAGAGCATGTCTTGCTCTTCGATCCGTAGAACGACTTTGTCGAAAAGAAAAAATTGCCGGAGAAACTCGAGGTCATGCGGAAACTCGATAAGACCTTGCGCCAATGGCTGAGCCAAATGAATCTGTCCCCATGGCAATTAAGTCGAACCTAAGGAAGATCCTGTTGTACTGTTTTTCCTGCGAACGTAGTCCTTGCTAGTCCGGATCGTGAAGATTCTTCGTCTTCTCCTCCTCGCGCTTTCCATTGGCGGCATGGCTTGGACTGCCTTTGCGGATAAGGCAACGCCTTCCGATGCATCGAAGCGTGTCCAAGTTTGGAACACCAATGCGGTGTTCAAGGTTCCGAACGTCCACGAGACCAAGGAGCGGCCGGCAAAGGGAATGCGATCGTTCTTTTACGAAGGGGCGAACTACAAGGGCACGCCTACCCGGGTCTTTGCCTACTATGCGGCTCCGGAGGGGAAGGTTCCGGTCGGCGGTTGGCCGGCGGTGGTCTGCGCTCACGGCGGCGGCGGAACGGCCTATCCCGAGTGGGTGCGGTTTTGGAACAAGAAGGGCTATGCGGCGATTGCGATGGACT
>CAZWTI010000159.1:0-4320 GCA_964637065.1 uncultured Puniceicoccaceae bacterium | reverse complement strand
CAGAAGAAATTTCTGTGCCTAAGGCTTCGGACAATTCTCTGCCGATAACGCCTCCGGCATCGGTATCCTCCACTCTCTCGACCTTCTTTCCGAGTAATCCTTCCGCAGTTAGAAAATCCTCAGCTTGGCGGGAAGATACGGATAATCCCGTATGCTGGAGAAACGATTTGCCCAATGCCCGAACCTCTTCTGAGTCGGGTCCATGAACGAGTGAGAATTCTTCCCTTTGTTCGACGCTGAAGTCGGTTGAGTCGAGGAATTCAACGAGTTCTTGGCCTGCAGTTTCGGAAGTTACCGCAAATCCGGCCCGATCTCCCAAGTTTTTCTTGTTGAGCAGTTCATCCACCATCTGCTTAACGAACTTGTGGACAACGAAGCGAGGGTAGCCTGATTGAACCTTCGCCATGACGTGAGAATCCTTTTCCTCGTAACCGATTACGTCTGCGAGTGTTGGCAGGCTTACGCAGACGGCGTGCTCGCTAAGTGGAACGCGCTGACCTAGGGGAAAATGGCGAAGGCTGTCGATTGTCACGGAATCAACTCGTTCTCCAGGAGTTGGTCCAGCGTCTGTTGCTTTCGGATGAGGGCGAAAGAACCGTCTTCACGGCGTAGGGCTTCAGATGCCTCAGGAAAAGAATTGTAGTTTTTCGCAGGCATGGCGGAGCAATAGGCGCCCACACCTTCGATTATGCAGGCATCTCCCACTCGTCCTTCGGGAAGTAGTCTGGGCGCCAAGGATTCAGGATCGTCGGCCGAAGGGGTCAGCAAGTCTCCGGATTCGCAGCAATGGCCAACTACGACTTGTTCAATTCGTTCCCGAACTTCCGAGTTGTTCTCCTCTGGTACTATGATGATCGGGTGTTGTGAACCATACAAGGACGGTCGAAGGATTTCGGTCATGCCGGCATCCAGTTTAAGAAAGCGATAACCTTCGTTGCCGGTATCGTTCAAATCCTGGACGCTCGTTACCAGTGAGCAAGCATTAGCCACCAAGAAAGTTCCCGGTTCCAATTCGAGACGAAGCTCTCGACCAGTTTCTTCTGAAAATTCTTCGAAAGAGGTCTTAACGGGCGTACCAATCGCCGCCAAGTTCGTGGCGGTTTCGCTGTTCATTCTCGCCACCTTGAACCCCCCGCCGAGGTTAAGGCTTTCCACGTCGTTAAACTGTCTCACGATATCCAAGCTCATGCCCGAAACTTTCTTCCATACCTCGGGATCGGAGCCAGAACCGATGTGAGTGTGGATGCGTTCGACCTTGAGGTCATTGGTTTCGCAAAGTTGTTTCGCCTCTTTCAAGTCATCTTTCCAGATACCAAAACTACTGGCAGGGCCACCTACGTTCGTTCGCTTCGTGCCACCGGAACCAAGTCCGGGATTAAAGCGCAGTCCGACGTCTTGTCCCGGGAAAGCTTCTCCGAATAGGCGAATCTGGTGGAGTGAACATAAGTTGAACTTTACCCCATCCTCGGCCCAGGCGGCAAAGTTCTCCGGCATTTCCTGAGTGCTAAGCGAAATTGATTCGGTTCCGAACCCCGCCCGTACCGCTCGTTCTATCTCGTGGCCCGAGCTCGCATCAATGCCCAATCCCTCCTCATTGAAGATTCGCAAAATTGCGGCTGTGGGAGCGGCCTTCATCGCATAGCGAGTCCTCAGTCCAAAAGCATTCGGGAACGCGTTCAAGGTTCGGGCGTTCTTCCGCAGTGTGGTCTCGTCGTAAACGTAGACGGGAGTTCCGAACTCTCTCCTTATGAGTTCCACCTCTTCACGACTCAAAAAATTCAAAGTCTCCATTATATTCAATGTTCTATTTGAACTCGCAAACTTAACGCTTGGCATGGTTCGCGCAAGCTTCGGTCGCGTCATCCGTCGGTTCGTCTACCCAAGGTTAGAAAAGTCAACCTATAGCCTGAATCCTCACTTTCACGCCTAGAGATTTCCTCCGTGTAGATTTTTTTCCATGGCGGAAAAAACACGTCGCCTTTGAAATCGGCGTCGATTAACGTTAAGTAAAGCCGGTCGGCTAGGAGAAGGGCTTCTTCGTAAACTTTTTCACCACCGCAAATCCAGACAACTTCATCATTCGCCATGTCGAGAGCTTGGAGAAGAGATGATGCCTTTCTTGCACCTGAAAACTTCATCTCCGGATTCCGACTTAAAACAATTACTTTGCGGTTTCGTGAGTAAGCGCCCAATTCGGCGAAACAACGTCGGCCCATTACCAGAGTTCCATGTCTCGTCAGGTTCAGGAAGTGTTCCCAATCCTCTTTTATGTTCCACGGGAGTTGTCCGTTTTTTCCAATGACCCTCTTGCGTCCGCAGGCCACAATTATGTTTTTCATGAAAAACCCATTACATCCCGATTTTCAAAGAAAAGAAAATCGTTGCAAATCCTGTTTGCCTTTGGGTTAAGCTCATTCAAGACCATTGGTGATACTTGGCAGTAATTGGTGATGCAAACGGATACCAGCGAATTCGGTGAAAAGCTGAACATTCCCGATCCTTGGCAACGTCTAGCCCTTGATCACCTAAGGAACGGTCGCGACGTCGTGCTCCACGCTCCCACAGGCGCGGGCAAGACCTTTGTCTTCGAGTTGTTTTTTGAATCGGGGTGGCGTGGACATGCTATCTACACGGTTCCCACTCGCGCCTTGGCCAACGACAAGTTTCGGGAGTGGAGAGATCGCGGATGGGAGGTCGGGCTCGTCACGGGAGACGTTCGCTACAAGCCCGAGGCTCGCGTCGTAGTCGCTACCTTGGAGACTCAACGAGCTTCCATTCTTCGCGGAGAAGGTCCCGATCTTTTTGTTGTAGACGAGTACCAACTTCTCGCCGATCCCCAGCGGGGACCCGGATATGAGGTCACCTTGGCCTCTGCCCGGGATTCCACGCAACTTCTGCTCATGAGCGGTAGCGTCGCCAATCCCGTTGAGGTTGCGGACTGGTTGGCTTCCGGAGGTAGATCGGTGGAACTCATCAGTGAGGGAACTCGCCCAGTTCCACTGGAAGAAGTATTTGCCGAGTCGCTTTCCCGGCATTCTGGAGAAACAATTATAAGAGATTACTGGTCTCGCCTTGTAGCCAAGGCTCTAGATCTTCGAATGGGTCCCATTTTGCTTTTCGCACCACGTCGCGCGGCGTCGGAGGAATTGGCGCGTCGGCTCGCCTCCGAGCTGCCGGATGTCGATCCGCTTGAATTGACCTCTGAGCAAAAGCGCATCGCAGGCAAACAACTTGCGGGGATGCTCAAGAAACGCGTTGCCTTCCATCACAGCGGCTTGGACTACCTCCGTCGCGCCGGTGTGGTGGAACCGCTTGCCAAGGCGGGTCAGCTCCGTGCCGTGGTTTCGACTACGGGTCTGGCTGCGGGAATAAATTTCTCCATGCGGTCCGTTGCCGTTACGGATCGAGAATACCGTATCGACAATGAACGATTGTTGCTCCGCCCCGACGAGCTCTTGCAAATGTTTGGTCGCGCAGGACGTCGCGGATTGGACGTTCGAGGGTTCGTCATCGTTGGTCCTAAGCAGCCTCGTCTTAGAGAGGCTCGACCTCTGAAACTAAAGCGTTCAAATACCATTGACTGGCCCGCCTTGATTACCGTGATGCATCATGCCGCTGAGCGTGGAGAATCCCCGGTGAGGGCTGCTCGCACAATGACGAATAGGTTGTTTTCTGAAGAAGAAGTACTACTCGGATTCAGCGAATCCTTGTCCAAGATCACTACCCTTGGCTATACTGGTTTAAACACAAGACGACAGGCGGGGCGCGATCCTGAGCGAGACCAAGTCGTGGAGATGCGAAACTCTTCGGGACAATGGGAGCGCCAACGAGGACGGACCAAGGCGCGACTCGGCGATGCCCTCGTCTTGGTTGATGAAAATTGGGTGCCTGCGCTTTCCATGCCTGAAACCTTGGAAAGGGTCAGGATTGGAAATCCCTGCCGCTATGGAGGTAAGCGGGACAAGACATATGGCCGCGAGGTTCCCGTGGCCGCTATTGACGAGAAGTCAGAAGGTAGGCGAGTTCTCTTTATCAAGTCGTTTCGTAGACGGTTGCGGGAAGTAATGGCGGATGAACCTGCTCACCATCGCCGCAAGTTTTTCAAGAAGGTTTGGAGAAGGAAAGGATTGAAAAAGGTTTTAGGGCCGATCTTTCCCATTTTAGCGTCGGGTGGTCGGGTGGTCGAGTTCGTTGCTCGCGCAGGTATTCTCAATGCCCGCCTTAGTTATGATTATGCCACCGTCCTCGGGTGGCAAGACGCCAAGGGCAGAATTCTCCTCAACCCTCCACTGCGAAAGTCCAGCAGGGAATATGTCTCTC
>CAZWTI010000158.1:0-19061 GCA_964637065.1 uncultured Puniceicoccaceae bacterium | reverse complement strand
GCGGCATTGCACCATCAGGCTTTCGCCCATTGTGAATGATTCGAAACTGCTGCCACCCGTAGGTGTCCGGGCCGTGTCTCAGTCCCGGTGTGGCTGATCGTCCTCTCAGACCAGCTACCCGTCTTAGCCTTTGTGAGCCGTTACCTCACCAACAAGCTGATAGGCCGCGAGCCCATCCTCAAGCGCCATTTCAAGCTTTAGCCATTTCACCATGCGGTTCAAGGCATCTGCGGTATTAATCCTTGCTTACAAGGGCTATTCCGTACTTGAGGGCAGGTTGCTCACGTGTTACGCACCCGTTCGCCACTTTCCACGAATCCGAAAATCCGCTTCTCGTTCGACTTGCATGTCTTAACCATGCCGCCAGCGTTCACTCTGAGCCAGGATCAAACTCTCCAAAAGAAGAGTTGTCCGGTGACGAAAAATCGCCACACGAACATAAGAACTGGTGTTCTGTACTAATCTAATTGCGTGGTTTAATAAAAAAACCACGACTTTTTTAAACTCAATTGATCGGTGACCCGTCATTGATCACGCAAAATAACTTTCAAAGAACGATCCCAGAATTTGGGGGAAAGCGGACCAAAAAATACCTTTTTGTTACTCAGGTCAAGTCCTTTCGACAATCTTGTTCCGACCAAGAGGCCAAATAGTGATTCTATTTAAGTCGACCCGACATTTAACGACTGACCCTTCGGCTTTGGCAAGGTGAAGAGGCTACTTTTCCCAAGGTAGAATGTCTACTGAAATCACATTTTCGGAACAAATCGAAACCCTGTACCTTTCAGCAATTATTGGAAGAACTGGACTAGGAAACCCTAACATCCGAGAAAAAAACAAAGAAACCTTAAGAACTACATTTAAGATTATCCAAAGAGTACAATCTCTCACGCAATCTTACGTTCACCCGAGGATTGATTGACTGATCGTGCAGTCGGACGCTAACATGAAACGATGAAGACGTTGCATTCAATCCCCTTCGCGGTCGCCGTCACTATAGCCGTTCTTTTGGGCAACAAAGCACAGGGGAAAGCCAAACCCGGACTGGAAGTCGGGTTCACTTATCGAGAAGTGCGTGTGGTCATGGACGAAATCCCCGAAGGCATGAAGAAGCTAGGGCTCAACGAACAAATCATCACCTTTGCAGTCAGACAAAAGCTGATGAGCCGTGGGCTTAAACCTGTTGAGATTTCCCCCACCGGCAGCTTTCTAAGAATCACTTTCACTTTTGGGGTAGCCCCGAGGGGAAACTATGCTTCCTGCTACGTAAATTGCGTCTTGGCAAAGAATCCGGTCTACTACGGTCTGCCGACTGACCGTGGTCTCGATTCGCCCGTATACGGTTTCGGCTATGGGAACCTAGTTGGCAGTCATCCCGGAATCATCAAGGAAACTGTACTCGATGGACTGAAGAAAAATCTGGCTTGGTTCATAAACGACTATGTCGAATCCAACGTTGCCTACGATCAAACCTTCAATGACCTCAGACTCCGTGGAGTCGATCGCGCCATAAAAGGAAATTCGTTTCGCCTTCGCAGCGTGGGGGGCGACCTCAAAGGCATAGGCGAATGGCGCAAACGCTACGAAGGCCTTATAAAGAATAGATAGTCCACACCGACTGATTTTAATAATTATATACAAGCCATGGATTGCCGGACGCCCAAATTCAAGTCGCCGCGATCTCCCACTCCTTGAGAGACTTGACCATGACGGCACACAGGACGAGTCGATGAAAAAGCTGCTTGCTGCCCTAAGCATTACCCTGCTAAAGGCGCGATGTGGTGGTGAGGAAGCGACTGATTCGGACGGCAACACCTCTCCACAGTAGAAACCTGGTTGTCGTTGATAAATGGTCCGAATGGGAAGCCAATCCCAACTTGGTGAATCTAAGATCTCTACTCCAATCAAATTACTGACATCTCACCACTTGCGGACTTGGTCAAGAATGCCCCTTTTGAGCAAATGAGGTTGGTGCCCTTCGAGAAAAACTCCATCACCATCGAAAGGAAGGAAATGATTAGAAAGACACTGCCGTTCTGCTCCGTCTTCTTCTGGAAAGCAGTCCGAGGTCTCCCGCGGAATTTTGCCTATGGGTTTTAACCGGAGCGGCGGCGAGTAAACTTGTTCTGGAACTTTTCCACTCGCCCGGCGGTATCCACGAAGCGCTTTTCGCCAGTAAAGGCGGGATGCGAATCCATGGTAACGTCGCGAACGACTACGTGATGGTCAACACCTTCGTGATTCTCGGACTTGCCTGAACCCATAGTCGAGCGGGTGTAAAATTTCTTCCCGCTCGAAACATCGACAAAACAAACAGGATTCAATTTGGGATGTATGTCCTTCTTCACGACTGGAAACAAAAAATTTGAAAGGGAAATGAAACGAAACGCATCAACCCTGCCGCGCCTTGAAGCGTGGATTGGTCTTGCAGATGACGTAAAGCCTCCCGCGACGACGCACTACCTTGCAGTCCGGATGACGGCTTTTCAGAGTCTTGATGGATGAAACCACTTTCATTGCAAAAGGTGCATGACATAGAAAAGGCCGCTTCCAGTCAAGCCTTGAAGAAGGTCCAAGAGGCTCAAGAGGCAGTCTTTCCTTTCAGCTTGCCTTCCATGCATGAAATCCCGATTATACTTGACCCTTATGAACGAGCAAGCCCAAGAAGAAGGTGAAGTTCGCCGCAAGAACCATCAGGACATAACTTTTCTTGATGCGGATTCCTTGAGTCGTTTCGTTACCGACACAGGTAAAATTCTGCCCCGCAAGTATACGGGTTTGTCGCCTGCTCAACAGCGCCGGATTTCTCGAGCCATCAAGACCGCCCGGCACATGCAGGTCGTGCAGTAAGGCCTCTGGGCCGGCCAATACGGAACGCCTTGCTTTGAAGAGGCTTTTCGGTGCTACCAACGAGGATTGCACGGCAGTAGCCGAGTTGTTGCGTTCGGGGGAAATCGTGGCCTTGCCCACCGAGACCGTCTACGGTTTGGCCTGCCTCGCCTTGAATGAAGATGCGGTATCAAAGGTGTTCACTGCAAAAAAGCGTCCCCTGTGCGATCCCCTGATCGTCCATGTCGAGGACGTGTCGCAAGCCCGCGAGGTATGCCAACCGGATGAACGGACCCTCACGCTTGCGGAAGCTTTCTGGCCGGGACCGCTGACCATCGTGTTGCCGAAGAAGGATTGCCTACCGGATGTCGTGACCTCGGGATTGGCAACGGTGGCTGTTCGCTCGACGTCACATCCTGTGTTACGCGAAATCCTTCGTTTGGTGGGAGCCCCGCTGGCGGCCCCAAGCGCAAACCTTTTCGGCAAAGTGAGTCCAACGAGAGCCAAGCACGTTATGGAAAGTTTTGGCCAAGATCATCCACCCGTTCTCGATGGGGGCCCAACAGAGGTGGGCATTGAATCCACAGTCTTGGATTTGACTGAGCCAAGGCTCAAAATTCTACGACCGGGCCCAATCACGAGAGAAGACCTCGTTGGGGTGATTGGCGGAGAACAAGTGACCTACGATAGCTCTGTGAACCCTTCCGGAAAAGATCGACCTTCATCTCCAGGTCTTATACCACATCATTACCAACCTGATTCACCTCTAATGACCTTTCCCAACCCGCAAGCCCTTGGAAGCTTCATAAAGGAAAATATCGACCTTCCGAAAGGAACGATTATACTTACGCACTCAATGAATGATACCCTCGATCCACTTCCCCACGGAACGAATACACTCCACTTATCCGAAAGTGGAAATCCCGAAGAGATCGCCCGAAACCTCTTCGGCTGTCTCAGGCAAGCGGACCGCAAATCCCCTCCCCTATTATTATGTTCGCTGTTGACTGAGAAAGGCATCGGGCGGGCGATAACCGACCGCTTGCGAAGAGCGGCGGGCAAGTGCTAGAACCGGTTCCGGCAGTTTCGGCTTGTTTTCATTCAGCCACTCGACAATGGTGAATTGCGTTATCTTTTGCCAAAGTCACCCGCAACAAAGAACCTTGCCCTTGATTATGAAACTCAAGCTTTTGTTCCTAAAACTGATTCTAGGGAGTACAATCCTCCCGGCCTTCTGCCTTGCACAAACGGACGAGGATTTGAGAAACCCCGAATTCCTCAGGAACCAGTACAACCAACTCGTCGCCAAGCACAACGCGTTGATTGATAGAACACGTGTCCTGATGCTCCAGGAGCGAGGCGCTCCCGATCCCGCCCCACTCGATTCGGAAGCTATTTCAAGAAGATTGCGAGACATCTACGAGCAGAAACTCAATGCTGCTGACGACAAGGTGAACGAAGCAGAACTGCAACTCAGTCGAGTCAGAAGGAGAAATCAAAGCCTAGCCAACGACATGGCCGTTCTCGAAGATGCAAACGCTCGACTCCAAAAGCAACTCAACGCGGTTAGCGCAGACGAACGCGACCTTGCCGACCGAAGCAAGGAGCTCGCCTTGGAAAACCGAAGACTAACCGTTGACAAAAAGAAAACGGATAATCGTGAAAAGGCACTCGCGGCGAAGCTACGGAACGTCGAGGCATCGAACGAAAGCCTTAATCGACGTTTAAAGTCTGCAGATGATAACTCGCGAGCCTTGGAGACGGACAACAAGAAGTTGTCCGCAGAGGTCAAGAGCTTGGAGGAAATTGAGAATGACCTTCGCGAAAAGCTCGCCCGAAACGAACTTCTTCGTAAAGATTTCGCCAGCCGCGTGGCCGAACTGGACGTATCGAAGGGCGAACTCGGTCGTAAAGCAGACAAACTTTCCGAAAGCAACAAGTTGTTAAAGGAAGAAATCGCCAAACTGAGTGATGATAACATTCGCGTAGAAGGAGAAAAAACCATCCTTGCCGACCGCCTTTCCTCGCTAAATGTAGATAACTCTGAAATGAAGAAGAAAAATCGTGAACTGACCACGGATTCCGAAGCCCTGCAAAATCAACTGGCCGATCTTGGGTCCGATATAGTGCAAATGGAAGCGAAGGAAAATCGTTTCGCCGATCGACTTGCGGGCCTTAAGGACGCGAATCAACTACTGCACGACAAAACGAAAAAGCTGGAGCAGGAAAAAGGCAATATGGACTCAGCAGTCAAACTAATGGACATCGAGTTGCAAGAAATGAGCACGAGGGAACAAGCCAACGTGGCAAAACTCCGAAATATCGAAGTTGAGAATCGCTAGCTCTCCACCGAGATTTCATCCCTGTCAAACGATAGAGGACTCCTGCGTCAAGAAGTGGATACTCTAAATTCACAACTCTCCCAGCAAGCGGCCAGTCAACAGGTAATGAATGAGCAAGTCCGTAGTTTGGAGGCGGATAACCAAGCTCTCCGAAACAAGCTTCTCGCCATCGGGCAAAACGAGGACAAGCATCGACGCCAAGTGGAGGAACTTTTGAGACGAAATGAAAATCTCCTTTCTCAAGTTTCACTGACCAAGCAGCAAAGAATGAGGTTGAGGAATGCCGTCATCGGGGTAATCGACGATGACGACCGGCGGGCAAGCCCTGCAGAATAAGGACTAGTGAACTGTCCTCATTCGCCGAAAACACCGATTTCACGGTACTTCTTGTAGCGAGCCTCAACCAGTTCCTCGGGAGATTGCTCTCGAAGCTCGCCAAGTGTACGGCTCAAGGCCTCCTTTGCGGTGTGTACGGTAGCATCCCAATCGCGATGAGCGCCTCCCAAGGGTTCGGGCAAAACCTCGTCCGCCACCTTTAGTTTAAGCAGGTCGCGTGCGCCAAGACACAAAGCCCCTGCAGCGTCGGAAGCGTGTTTGCGGTCCTTCCAAAGAATGGCAGCGCAACCTTCCGGAGAAATCACGGAGTAGTAGGCGTTCTCAAAGACAAATACTCGATTGGCCACCGCGATTCCAAGTGCTCCTCCCGAACCGCCTTCTCCGATAACGATGGCAATGACGGGAATTCGCAAGCCGGCCATTTCACGCAGATTCACCGCTATCGCCTCGGCGACGTGACGCTCCTCTGCTCCAACTCCAGGATAAGCTCCGGGCGTGTCGACAAAAGCGATCACGGGCAAATCAAATTTTTCGGCCATCTTCATAAGGCGCAAAGCCTTGCGATATCCTTCAGGATTGGGACACCCGAAATTCCTCTTTAAGTTTTCTTCCGTGTCACGGCCTTTCTGCTGACCGAGAACCATAACTCTCTCACCATCGAAAAGCGCCGGACCTCCGACGAGAGCGGCATCGTCACGAAATGTTCGATCACCGTGCAGTTCCTCAAAATTCTCAAACAAACCCTGAATGTAATCGAAAGCATAGGGACGATTCGGATGCCGTGACAGTTGCACCTGTTGCCACGGGGTCAAGTCGGAGTAAGTTTCGCGTTTAGTCCGTTCAATCTTTTCCTCGATGGCCTTCAATTCCTTGGACACATCAAGATCCGACTCCTGGGAAGTCTTGAGCAAATCTTCCAATTGCCTCTCGAGATCGCACAATGGTTTCTCGAAATCGAGGGTATGATCTTTCAAGTCCATAAAAGTCGAGATGTCTTACAGGTAGCGTATTGGAACGTCAACGACCCCAATTCAAGGCATTGGCATCTTCAAGCTTCCAGAAATTTCCAGAAGTCTAATCCTGAGAACTGCCTTGGGTCAGTCCCCATCCTCGTTGATCTCTTCCTTCCAACCCAAAATCCGAGCCTCGGCGGTCGCCTTTTCGGCTCCCTCCTTATCTCCCATTGCCACCAAGATCCGCGATAAACTCACCTTCGCTGTCAAGTCTTCCGGTTCCAACTCCAGCGCCTTTTGACAGGCAACCAAAGCTCCCGGCAAATCACGCCGCGCCAAACGAACTTCCGCCAAAGCCCTCCACACATCAATACAATCAGGGGCCAGTTCGGACGCCTTAATCAACTTGGCTTCCGCAACCTCTTCATCGCCCAAGGAGAAATTCAAGGTTGCATCCTCCACCAAGTCGATAGGGCTTGCCTCATCCATACCCATGCACGCTTTCGCTCCCGCCCTAGAGGAGCAAGAAAAAAATCCACACCTTAACAATCTAAACGCAATTGTCTTGTACCTGAAATGCTGCCGGCGCATCCTTTGGTTTTCACAACCTCCTCCAAAACCTCGACAACCGCACATGCTGCACGACAAACCGGAGTTTCAAGCCCTGCTGCTCCTTCACAACCGCGATAGACGTACGATCGGCTCCGAGGCTGAACTCAACAACCTCCCTCGGGCGCGCCAAGCCCTGCAAGATAAAATCGATCTGGAACGGGATACCATTGCCGCAAGCCAAACTGAACTTCGTGAACTCGAAACTAGTGGAAACTTCCTCGGAAACGAAATCGACGCCATCGAAACCAAGATCGCTCAGCAAAAAACCAAGCAACTCAAAGTAAAGCGAAACGAAGAGTACCAAGCCCTCGAAAAAGAAATCGACGGTCTGCAGGAAAAAATGAAAAGAAATGAGGATGAGCAACTCGAAGTCCTCATCAAAATCGACGATGCTCGCGAAACGAATGTTGTGGCCGAGGGAAAACATGCCGAACGAGCCTCATCCTTAGAACAGCAACAGGGCGAACTTGACCAACGCGAAAAATTTCTTCGTGAGGAAATCATTACCCTCAAAGAAGACGTCAAGACAGTCCGAGAGGAAATGAACCCTGCGTTTTTACGAGAATACGAACGTGTAAAAAAAGTCGTGCGGCGTCCTCCATACATCGTTCCTGTGGAGAATCAGAAATGCTCGGGTTGCAACCTCCGCGTATCCAACGACGTCGTTTCCTCCATCCTCGTCGAGGAAAAAATTACCTTTTGCGACCAGTGCGGACGTATCGTCTACGTCGAACGATGAATTTCACTTTCCGAGAAGCGGTCATTCGCTCCGAGACCCACGGGCTTCGGAGAGGAAAGTCCGGACATCACAGGGCAGGATTCCCCGCGAAAGCGGGGGGGACTCGTCTCAAAACGGGTTCACGGCTAGTGCAACAGAAAACATACCGCCTCCTTTTGGGGGTAAGGGTGAAAAGGTGGGGTAAGGGCCCACCGCCGCAAGGGCAACCAAGCGGGCATGGCAAACCCATTCCGATGCAAGACGAAATAGGGAGTCGGGCGGCCCGCCTAATGACTCCGGGTACGTCGCGCCCCGCTAGGCGGGGACCGAGGCTCGCCTCGGTAGATGAATGAATGACGGCACTGTGTTCCATTACGGACACATTGGCTACAGAATCCGGCTTACAGCCTCTCGGAATCTTTGTTTAAGCTTGCTTTGCCGTTGACTACTGGATCTCGAACACCATTATCTCTCGACCTTTATGGCCAATAGCAAATCAGCCCGGAAGAACATAAGGAAAAACCGTTCGCGTGCCCAGCGTAACCGAGCGGTCAAAACCCAGCTCAAGACTCTGGAAAAGAAATTCCGGGCAAACGTGGAGGCCGTAAACATCGAGGATGCCACGGAATCGGCAAAAGCCTTCTCATCCGCATTGGACAAGGCGATGAAAAAGTCTCTAATCCATAGAAACAAAGTGGCCCGGAAGAAAGCTTACTGCTCTAGAGCGATTGCTCGCTTGTCCGAAGGGAAAGCTACCAAGGCTCCTGAAAAGGAAGTTTCCGTAGAGGAAGAGCCGGCAGCGACCGATAGTGAATGAGCCAATCCCCTTTCCCTCACGAGAGGTTGGATAGGCGGTCCTGTTAAGCAAAAAGTTAAATGTGGCGCGAGTCGGATTCGTCCTTCTCGGAATAACCACTGTCTTGCCGGTCATGGTTTACCTTGTTCTTCTTAAGGTAGGCCTCGTGCACATCATCTGCAGACATTCCCAAAACTTGAGCCAGTGAGATAAGGAAATGGAATAAATCAACCACTTCCACGCGAGCGTTCTGCCTGTCAAAATCCTGATATTTTGCCCACCATTTCCACGGTACGGAATCAGTCAACTCAGCCAATTCCTGCTGCATAGCCCGAACATAATTCAGAATCCACTTATGTTGCTCCTCCTCACCCATCCCTTCAGTTATTACACCAATGCGGCGGTTCAAATCGTCCTGCAGCGAAAAAATTTCCTCCAACTTGTCCATAGCAGGGCAAACGTAGAAGCCCCCACCTCCTTGGCAAGCGGTTTTTTATTCACCTAACCTAGAAAGACACCGATTTTGATTGTAACCCATGCTACCGAACCCTAAACGACTCAACTCATGGAAGAAAGAAACGAAGATATCCCCAAAGACACGGAGAACAAAGCTCAGGAAACTATCTTAGACAAGAACGAGAGCAACATGGCGGATGCATCTCCGAGAGAATCCGACGAGGATGCCTCGACCAAGGAAACGGGTGCAAGCGAGGAAAACTCCAGAGAAAACATGGTTGGGCAAGCCAACGAATCTCAATCCAATACAGAACCCGAGGTGGAAGCGGAAACTGAAGAAGAAGATGGAGGTTCGGAGAGCCAAGACAATGAAAATTCTCTACCTCCGGATCCCAAGCAAGAAGAAACCCTTGTGGAGAACGATGATGAAGAGAAAGCTCTTGGGGCTATAGAGGCTACGGTTGATCCGGCTTCCTCCTCTAATGATACGACAGGACCCAAATCCCGAATCCGCTCGCGCTGGTACCGTGCAAATGAACGACCTCTTGAGGGAGTTTCCAGTCCACCGGCTACTCCGATGGGTGAAATCTCACTGAACCCGGAGGAACCCATTAAGGACGATCTTTCGGACGCCAAACCGCCCAGTGGTGGCGGTGGCAGAGGTCGTGACCGTGGGAACCATGATGGAGACCGACAGGGGAGAGGACGTGGAAAAGGGAGAGACGGAGGTAGTCGCGGGAGAGGACGCGACGGAGGAAGAGGTAGACGAGACAGTCGTGAACGACATCGCGATGGAGACCGTGAACCCGGCAAAGACCGCGGAAGAGGACGAGACGGCAGGAGAGGAGATGGTCGTGGGCGTCGACAAGAAGATGACGAAAGGCGAGAAAGAAAAGGTGGCGAAGGAAAACGTAGCCGCAAACGGGATCGCAGCAAACATCGAAGACATTCGGGAAAAGATTCCGAGGAGCGTCGCGAAGTAAGGGATCGAGGCAGGCGTCGCCATGAAGGGCAGAAACCGAAGGGGAAGGGCAAAGGCCAAGGACGCCCGGAAGGAAAGACCGATGCGGTCCCAGAAAAGAAAAAGGGTGGAGTGGGCAAATTCCTCTCTGGATTGTTCGGAGGTAAATAGAGCCTCGCTTTCGAGAATCGGTCGCTCCGGAAAATTTCGCAAATGGAAGTCTTCCGAATCCGTGGCGGTTCTCCATTACGGGGAAAGGTAACGGTCAGCGGATCAAAAAACGCAGCACTTCCTATGTTTGCTGCTACCTTGCTAAGCAAGGAGACTTCCGTCCTCGAGAACGTCCCTGACCTCAGCGATGTCCGGTTCATGGCCGAAATCCTGCGGCATCTTGGTGCTGAAGTAGAACGCATTGGGTCTACGAGTTGGCGGATCACACCTTCCTCAATTGACTACCGGGCACCCTACGAACTGGTGCGAAAGATGCGTGCCTCAGTGTGCCTGATGGGTCCGTTGGTTGGACGTTTGCGTAAGGCGGTGATTCCTCTTCCCGGCGGATGCGTGATTGGCCAACGACCGATTGACCTACACCTCAAGGCAATATCAAAACTTGGAGCAAAGGCCACCATTCGCGAAGGTGACGTATATATAGACGGCTCCGCATTAAAAGGCAGCACCATATTCCTGGGCGGCAGGCAAGGGAGTACGGTTACCGGCAGCGCCAACGCCCTAATGGCAGCCGTCCTCACCCCCGGCACCACTCGCATCGAAAGTGCGGCCTGTGAGCCTGAAATCTTAGATTTATGCCGTATGCTCCAAGGCATGGGAGCTCACATCGATGGCATTGGTTCCCACAATCTGACCATAAAGGGAGTGGATGCCTTGAGAGGTTGCCGCCATCGGGTAATTCCTGATCGCATCGAGGCGGGAACCTACTGCATCGCCGCCGCAATCACAGATGGTGAGATACAAGTCGAAGGAGCCCGATCCGAGCACCTCGGGGCCTTTGCGGACAAAATGGAGCAGGCCGGCATCGAACTGAAAGCGGTGGGTTCGGACATTATCTCAGCCCAACGAAGTTCCGCAGGGCTTCGCTCACTAGAAATCATCACTCTACCCTACCCCGGCTTTCCCACCGACCTACAGGCACAGGCATGTGCACTCGCCTGCGTTTCACCAGGATTAAGCATCTTGACGGAACGCATCTACCCAAACCGTTTCATGCACGTACCGGAGTTGCTGCGGATGGGAGCCGACGTCTCCATAGAGGGTTCCAGCGCAATCATCCGGGGAGGAACTCCTCTCAGCGGAGCACCCGTCATGGCCTCAGACTTGCGGGCCAGCGCCGCCCTTATTCTGGCGGGACTTGCCGCCAAAGGTGAAACTTGGGTGCAGCGAATCTACCATCTGGATAGGGGCTATGAACGTTTCGACGAAAAACTGAGGGGATTGGGAGCGGAGGTCGAACGCCTGCACGAATCGGCCCTTCCGCAGGCAGCCCAAAACAAAACCGTTTCCTGAAAATGGATCAACCCACTGCCACCGGGAACGATTATCTGAGCGAAGCCCTTTCCCGCAAAGATGAAGCGGATGCCGCCTTGCGGCCCCCCACCTTCGACGACTTCACCGGACAAGACAAAACGATCGAGCGCCTCCAGGTAATCGTCGGCGCTGCGGCCGATCGGGGAGATCCGCTCAAGCATGTCCTGCTCTGCGGTCCTCCGGGTTTGGGCAAGACATCCCTCGCCCACATAATCGCCAAGGAATTGGAACGAGAAATTCGCGTAACCTCCGGACCCGTGATCGACAAACCAGGTGATCTCGCCGGTTTGCTAACCAACCTTCAGGAAGGCGACGTGCTTTTCATCGACGAAATTCACCGAATGCCCAAGACAGTCGAGGAATACCTCTACTCGGCAATGGAGGATTTCCGCATAGATATAATGATCGACCAAGGACCAAACGCCCGCAGCGTACGCTTGGAAATCCCACGATTTACTCTGATTGGAGCCACTACAAGGGTTGGCCTGCTCACGGCTCCCATGCGCAGTCGCTTCACCTTGCAGACACGCCTCGACTATTACCGTCGTTCTGATCTGGCCACCATAGTTAAGCGCAGTTGCAATCTTTTACAGGTGACGATCGACGAAGAAGGCGCAAATGAAATCGCCGGGCGAGCAAGAGGAACTCCGCGTATCGCAAATAACCTGATTCACTTTACCAGAGACTTCGCCGAGCAGCGGGCCGACGGCAAAATCACAAAAGAGGTAGCGGCTCAAGCCTTGGAACTTCTCGAGATCGACACCAATGGACTCGACGAGATGGATAAGCGCATCTTGCGAGTAATGGCCGACAACTATGGCGGTGGACCCGTAGGCCTCGGCACGATTGCAGTGGCCGTGAATGAAGAAGATCACACGCTGGAGGAAGTCCACGAGCCGTTTCTCATCCAAGCGGGCTACGTTCAACGTACCCCGCAAGGGCGCGTTCTTGCCCCCAAGGGTTGGCAGGCGATTGGATTGCCGCCCGGAGGGGGTTCCCAAGAAGATCAACTCAACCTGCTCTAAGCGACGGACTGAACCTGCTCAGCTGATAAAGGTGCTTGAATGATGGTGAGAAGTCCTCGGGACTTTGCGACAACCATTGATCCACTTTTGCCAGCGAAAGTAATCGTAGTTCAGTTATTTCTTCAGGAGCGAAAACGAAAGGGCCGTCAGCCCGCAGGAAGTAAACGCGGATGAACTCCCAGCCCGTTTGCAAACATGGGCTAACCATAAGAATCTGGCGAAGCTCAGTCGGAAAAGCGGCCAACCCGATTTCCTCGTCCAATTCTCGAACCGCGCCAGCAAGGTATTCCTCGCCGGCGTCAAGATGGCCCGAGCAAGAAGAGCACCAAAGTCCTGGAGCCGTGTCCTTGCTTGATGAACGTCTTTGAACGACCAACCTCTCGTCCTTGTCCAAGACGAAAACGTGAATGGCACGATGAAACAGTCCCTTGCGATGAACTTCCTCCCGAAGCTCCCGGTCAATCGTTTGATCCAAGGCGTCGACGACGTCGAACCATTCGTCTTCAGTTGTGGAAAAATCGTCTTTCACGTTTCACATCGCAGAAAACTCTTGGCTTAACGGCAACGACGTTTTTTTCTAAGTACCCGTGGTGGCAAGTTTTAAGATTCTCGCATCAAGCAGTTCCGGCAACGCAGGGCTTCTTCGGACAGGGGAGACGACTGTCCTCTTGGACGCAGGTCTCTCTGCAAAAAAACTCAAGGGGCTTTTGGCGGAAGAGGGCTTGGCACTTGGCGAACTCGACGGAATCTTTCTAACACACGAACATACTGATCATACAGCCGGCATACGAGGCATATCAAAGCAAATCGACATTCCCGTTTTTGCCAACCGGGATACCGCTCAAGCCGTCCAAGCCTCCCTTTCCCGCCGCCCAAATTGGCAAATCTTCGAGACAGGACGAACCTTTTGCTTTAAAAACCTGCAAGTCCATCCTTTTAGCGTTCCACATGATGCCTACGACCCAGTCGGTTTTTACTTGGAATGGGGAGGGAAAGACTTGTTCGACCCTCCAGGAAGTCTTGCTTGGGTGACGGATCTGGGACACGCCCCAGCATTGGTACGAGAAAAAATCAGCAAGGCAGTCATCCTGGTGATCGAAGCGAACCATTGTCCCGAGATGCTCGAACGCGACACAAGACGCCCTTGGAGTCTAAAACAGCGAATCAGAGGCCGTCACGGGCATCTATCCAACCGATCAACTCTGGAACTACTGAACTCCATCGAAAACCCGCGTTGGAAAGAAATTTACCTAGTGCATCTCAGCAAGGATTGCAACGATGTGAACCTCGTCAGGGACTTCTTCACCGGATTGTCGGAAAGGGGTCGATCCCCAGCGACCTATGTCGTTGATCCAACCACCGCCGAGGCAATCCCTGCATGAAGTCCTTGCGGCGACAAACAAAGGTAATAGCTACCATAGGACCCGCATCAGAGGACGAAACCACCTTGGAGGCCCTTCTTCAGGAAGGTGTCGACATGTGCCGGCTAAACATGGCTCATGCGGGTCATAACTGGACCCGAACAATTACTCGTCGGATTCGGGAAGTGGGGAAACGAGTTGGCTTGGAACCCGCGATAATGATGGATGTCAAGGGACCTGAAATTCGTACGGGCTTCCTCAAGCAACCCATTGAACTGGAAGAAAACCAAATAGTAGATTTGGTGCACAAGCCGGAACGCCACGCCAAAGAGGGAGGTCATCTCCTGGTGGAGGTCAACTACAAGAAGATGTCCGAGCATGTGGAACCAGGCGGATTGGTGATGCTGGACAACGGACTCATACGCCTTGAAGTTCAGGAAGCTGAACCGGGACGAACGCGTTGCAAGGTCATTGAACCCGGCATGCTTGGAAGTCGCCGACACGTGAATTTACCAGGAGCCGAGGTCGATCTCCCGTCGTTGACCGCAAAGGACAAGGCGGATGCCCTCGTGGGTATCGAGGAGGACATGGACTTCTTCGCTCTTTCATTCACAAGGGACGCGGAATCAATCGATGCCCTGCGACGATTTCTGCAAGAGAATGATTCCAAGGCCCGAATAGTGGCCAAGATCGAAGACCAAAGCGCGGTACGAAACCTAGATGAAATCGCCGGTGCTGCCGACGGGTTGATGGTAGCGAGGGGCGACCTAGGCATCGAGTGCCCCTACGAGGAACTCCCGATAATCCAGCGAAGGACCGTCGGCGCCTGCCTAGCCTTGGGCAAACCGGTGATCATTGCCACGCATTTGCTTGAATCGATGATAGACTCGCCCGTGCCGACCCGAGCAGAGATCAGCGACGTCGCCAACGCTGTTAGCGAGGGAGTCGATTGCCTGATGCTCAGCGGTGAAACCACAAAGGGCGAACGCCCTGTGGAATGCGTGCGAATACTAAATCGAATCGCGAGGAGAATGGAGATTGAAATCGAACCGGCTCTGACCAAGGAACTGAAACTCTTCAGGCCGATGGCCAAGATGCTTCGGTCCGCCGCTATGCTTGCAATGAAGTTGGACAATGCAGGCATTCTCGTATTTACTAGAAGTGGCGACCTTGCGGGAAAGTTGGCAGCCTTACGGCCCAACCGCGCTCCCGTCTTTGCCTTCACCGACGTGCCGGGTCTACACCGACGACTACGTCCGCTTTGGGGAATTGAACCCTTCTTAATGGCCTTTTCGGATGATCCTGAGATTACGGTCGTTCACGCTATCGAACGCCTCAAGGAGGAGGGTCGAGTGGAAGGTGGCGATCAACTTGTAGCCGTCACCAACGCCTTGGCACACGGCAAGATCGTGGAGAGCATACAGTTACGCAAGGTCGAATAGATAGACCTTGATTCAGCGTATACGCCAGAAAAGCCACATCGCAACGAATCCCAACATTAGCATGGGAAGTCCTGCGGCCCATTTAATGGAGAGAACGCCCGCCTCACCCAGGGCTTCACCGCTCGTCTTCGCCACGTAATAGCACAGAATAAGACCTAGTGCGCGGGCAACACTGGCAGTCGCTGAACGACCATTCCCAACAAGAGCAAATGGGATGCCCAAGGCGACCGCCAAGAGACATCCGGGCGAAGCCCATATAGCATGCGCCCTGCGGAGCGCGTATGGTCGAGCAACCACTCCACCCGGATCGGGTGAATGAGCGAGAACCTCTTCGAGTTCCCGCAAAGAAAGCTGACTTGGTTTCTTGTGCATAAGCAAAAAGGGCTTTGGTTCATCTCGCACGTCAGCCAAAAGCAACCTTTCAAAAGGCTTGTTGACTACTGGAACGGTAGACAGACTTTTTTCATTGGATAAGTTTGAACCAAGCTCAGTTTTCCAAATCAAGCCCCCAGCAGCAGGAACGGGAACCCCGCGACTACTGGCAAAACCCAAGAAACGTCCCTTGAGGAAAACCCAAGATCCATCTGCTTGCCGAAAAACCTCCCCAGCCTGTATTCGGTAGGAATCACTACCTTGGTCCGTTCTAGAGTAAAGGTGTACATCCTTGCCCTTGTAATCGATCGCTGAAAACCTACGAAAAAACCAACGCCGCCCCTCTGTTGCCACATTCATTTCGAAATTCGAAATCGTATGGCGATTGATACTGTTACCAGTTACGTCGGAAAGAATACGCTGGGCTTTCTCGATAGCTCTTGAACTCAAGGAGACATTCATTGCGAAGGTTAGCCCCGAAAGGCAAAAGGACACGAAAAGAAGGGATCTCACGAGGTACGCCATCGAAACTCCGCAGGCTCGCAAGACGGGGATTTCGTTGTTTCGTCGAAGCATGGCCATAACGAATAAACTGGAAACGAACAACGCTACGGGCAAAAGCCATGGCAAAAAGCCAGGAATCAACCATAAGTAATAGGCAGCCAAATCCGCGAATGTGGTTCCGCCTCGACGAAAGTCGCCTACATGGTCAGCGGCATCCTGAAGGATCAGCAAACCGATCAACGAACCTAAGACAACAACGAAGACTTTGAACCACTCGCAGGAGATATATCTGTCCAAGGTATTCATTCAAATTAACCTGTGAAAGATGAACAAACGCGATCTTGCCAGCTTAGACCTTGCCTTTGCATCGTCTGTAGCGAGATTGTCAAAAACATACCAATAGGATGCTACCTTCTCTAGAATTCGCAATTGAAAGGTTCAACTTCGTTAACTCGAGTCGTCCGTCTGCTTCTTTGCCTCTCACTCCTCCCTCCTCTTGCAGTGCTTGGAGACGAGAACTCAACTGAAAAGACGACATCCATGGAGACCTCTGCAACGGAAGCATCATCCAATGCCGAGAATGGTACGAAGTTGGGTTTCGAGGCAACCGTGGACTCTTTTTTCGGGGAATACGTCGTAACGCCTCTGGCGAATCTCTTGTTTTGGCCGATTCCCGGACTCGACATACCCCTTGTCGTTGCATGGTTGTTGGCAGGATCCTTGTTCTTCACCCTTCGCATGCGCTTCGTCAACTTTCGACTTTTTCGCCACGCAATCGATTTAGTTCGAGGAAGATACGACAAACCTGACAGTCCCGGAGAAGTAAGCCACTTTCAAGCGCTGACTACAGCCCTCTCGGCTACGGTAGGATTGGGAAACATCGCGGGCGTGGCGATCGCCGTGGGAACGGGAGGCCCTGGAGCAACGTTCTGGATGATCCTCATAGGCTTACTAGGCATGTCCGCCAAGTTTACGGAATGCACTCTGGGTCAGAAGTATCGACGCACTAGACCCGACGGGCGTCTGATGGGAGGAGCGATGTTCTATCTATCCAAGGGATTGGAGGATCTTAACCTCAAGCACCTCGGCGGACTTTTGGCAGGTTTGTTTTGTCTACTCTGCATCGGAGGATCCTTCGGTGGTGGAAACGCCTTTCAAGTCGTGCAATCCCTCACACAAATCAAGACGGTGGTTCCCTTCCTCAATAATTTTCCTTGGGTATACGGAATCGTCCTTACTCTTCTGGTGGGTCTGGTTATTCTTGGAGGCATCAAGAGCATCGCTCGGGTGGCTTCACGAATCGTACCCATCATGTGTGGTGTTTACCTGTTGGCTTGCCTAGTCATTCTTGGTCTTAAGGCATCTGCCATTCCCAGCGCCGTGATTCTTATCTTTGAATCCGCATTCACCCCGGACGCGGCCTACGGTGGTTTTATCGGTGTTCTCATCATCGGCGTAAAGCGAGCGGTATTCTCAAATGAAGCAGGCATAGGATCGGCTGCAATCGCTCATTCCGCAGCCAAGGTAGAGCACCCCGTGGAGGAGGGGGTAGTCGCTTTGCTCGAGCCTTTCATCGATACAGTTGTGGTCTGCACGATGACTGCCCTTGTAATCATAATCACCGGCGCCTATCTTGATCCCGCTAATCAAGAATTGATAAATACTGACCAAGGGGGCGGGCTCACCTCCGCCGCCATGGGAAGTGTCATACCATGGTTTCCCTATGTCCTTGCAGCTGCCGTCTTCCTTTTCGCCTTTTCTACCATGATATCTTGGGCTTACTATGGGGAACGTTGTTGGGCTTGGCTATTCGGCGACAGTTCTTCCATGATATATCGCTTGCTGTTCCTCTTCTTCACTTTCTTGGGGTCCATTCTTACTGCAACCAATGTATTGGTCTTCAGCGATCTAATGATATTGGGAATGGCTTTCCCGAACATACTCGGTCTGCTTCTCTTGAGCGGTTTCGTTCGCAAGGATCTAGATTCATATGAAGCAAAGTTGAAAAACGGGGAAATTCAACCCACGAAATAAAGTTGACTACGAAACATTTTATCGACTAATTCAACTAAGTCGATGGATTATTCGCCTCGCACTCCATAGTAACATAAGTGATTTTTATTTATTTTTTGCTTTTCTTCATACACATGACTACATTAATCATTGTTTTGTCAACTTTCTTGAATCCCTCCGACATAAACTGTCACAAATAATATTCCCTAAGCATCATGGACGACGATACCGTACACATTTCCGATTCCGAGGAAGCACAAGCTGCTGTTTCTCGACTCGTTAGAGTAATTGAGGGTTGGGCCTCCAAGGAAAGCCAGAAAGGCGATTATGAACTGTCCGCTTTTGGAGCAGCTCTCGCATCAGGGATTGTAGCCTTCCACGAAATCTCAGCCAAGGACTGCCGAACTTGCACAAACTTGATGGGAGCCATTTCCCGCACTCAGAAACACCTTGAGAGGCAACATAAGGAATTCGACTCAGAGATTGACAAGATGCACCTCAAATTCGCTCAGGAAATGGAAGAGTTGGATTTGAAAATCATTCGTGACCGGAAGGAATTCAAGAAATATTTGGAAACCCTTCTTTTTGCGGAAGAATACAACAAGCTTCGCAAATCGGTTGGAGCTATATTTGAAACATTAGACGCCAAGGCCAACTACCGCGAAGACGTCACGGCGGCAGCTCCACAACCGGCGGCAGCTCCACAACCGGCGGCAGTTCCACAACCGGCGGCAGTTCCACAACCGGCGGCAGTTCCACAACCGGCGGCAGTTCCACAACCGGCGGCAGTTCCACAACC
>CAZWTI010000157.1:0-5128 GCA_964637065.1 uncultured Puniceicoccaceae bacterium | reverse complement strand
CTGGCAAGAGAGAAGCAATCTAAGCAAACTTAGAATTAGTTCAGCTCAGGGCTTCCAAACGCGAAAGAGAGCCTCGGCGATGTGCGATGGGGTTTCCGCAACGGCGATACCCGCATCCTGCATGGCCTCGATCTTCGCTGCGGCGGTGCCCTTCCCTCCCGAGACGATGGCGCCCGCATGGCCCCTCCTTCGGCCGGGAGGAGCCGTCATGCCGGCGATGAAGGCCGCCACAGGCTTGTCCACATGTTCCTTGACGTAGGCGGCGGCCTCTTCCTCGGCAGTTCCACCAATCTCTCCAATCATGATGATGGCTTCCGTTTCGGAATCTTCGTTGAAAAGCTTTATGGTGTCGAGGTGATTGGTACCGTTTATGGGATCACCACCAATGCCTATACAAGTAGACTGACCATGACCCGCGCAGGTTATCTGCCAGACGGCCTCATATGTCAGCGTACCTGAACGGGAAACGATACCGACTTTGCCTGGCTTGTGAATGTAACCCGGCATGATCCCGATCTTGCACTCGTCGGGAGTAATAATACCAGGGCAATTAGGCCCGATCAGCCGGGAGTCGGAACTCTTGAGGCGATCCTTAACTTCGGCCATATCGCGAACCGGAATACCCTCGGTTATTGCGATGACAAGGGGAATCTCAGCATCAATGGCCTCGAGGATTGAATCAGCCGCAAAGGGGGGAGGCACAAATATCACGCTGGCATTCGCTCCCTGTTGCTCGACTGCATTCTTGACTGTATCGTAGACTGGAACGGTGTCTTGAAATCTTTGCCCTCCCTTGCCGGGAGTTACGCCCGCAACGACGTTTGTTCCGTACTCGATGCATTGAGAGGTGTGAAAACTACCAGCGCTGCCGGTAATCCCCTGCACGACGAGTCGTGTATCCTTGTTTACAAGTACGCTCATGAAAAATGCTAATTGGTTAAGGGGTTTTCAGGAAGCCGTGGCAGCAAGTTCAACAACCTTTTGGGCGGCCTCTGCAAGAGAGTTCGCGGGTTCAAGGGCAAGACCGCTATCAGCGAGGATACGCTTCCCCTCCTCGACGTTCGTTCCCTCCAACCTGACGACGAGCGGGACAGACAAGTCGACAGTCTTTGCAGCATCGACGATGCCCTTAGCGATAATGTCGCACTTCATGATACCCCCAAAGATGTTGACTAGGATTGCCTTGACGGACGGATCACTAACGATGATCTGGAAGGCGGCCTCCACCTGCTCTTCCGTGGCGCCTCCCCCAACATCAAGGAAATTAGCCGGTGATCCACCGTAATGCTTGATAATGTCCATCGTGGCCATGGCCAGACCAGCCCCGTTAACCATACATGCAACTGAACCGTCCAGGGCAATGTAGTTAAGGTCGTGCTTAGAAGCCTCCACCTCCTTGGGGTCTTCCTCCTTCAAGTCCCGAAGAGCGACTACATCGGAGTGACGATAAAGGGCATTGGAATCGAAATTCACCTTGGCGTCCAAGGCCACCACGTCCCCTGCAGTCGTGGTGATGAGCGGGTTCACCTCCACTTGCGAACAATCTTTTTCCCAGAAGAAAGCATATAACTTGGTGACCAGCTCGACGCACTGCTTCAACGAATCACCTGAAAGACCCAAGCCGAAGGCGATCTCGCGAGCTTGGAAAGGACGCAACCCTAAGGTCGGATCAATTGTAACCTTTAAAATTTTCTCGGGCGAGGTTTCGGCGACTTCCTCGATATCCACTCCACCCTCCGTGGAAGCAATGATCACGGGCTTCGAAGTCGCTCTGTCCATAAGGACAGCAAGATAGTATTCCTTTGCGATGTCGATGGCCTCGGTAAAATAAATCGTGCCGACCTCCCGACCTTCTTCGCCCGTCTGCTTGGTGACGAGGACATTGCCTAGCATGGCTGAAGCTTTCTCCTTGGCCATCTTGGTAGAGTCGACGACATGCACGCCTCCCTGAAACCCATTCTTGAAGGTTCCCTTTCCGCGACCACCAGCGTGAATCTGCGCCTTGACGACAACAGATTGGGAAGAAAGCGATACAAGTGCGGATTCAAATTCTTCCGGCGTTTGAGCCACCGCTCCGGGGGGCACAGTCACGCCAGCATCGGCAAAAAGATCCTTGGCTTGGTATTCGTGTATGTTCATGGGTGAAAGTTCGGGATGAAGTCGTCGCAGAGTGTAGCCACCTAAGCCATGAGCAAGCCTTTTCCACGAAAAAAAGGGAAAGTAATTTTCTATTTCGCTATAGCTTCACACTTTGACTTTGGTCATCCGAGAGTTAGACTGTGTAGTTTTTCCTTATCATGGGCAAGAAGGCCGTATTAATGCTTAACCTTGGGTCGCCCGACTCCACGACGATCTCCGACGTCAGGCGCTACCTGCGTGAATTCCTCATGGACGAGAGAGTGTTGGATATCGGCCATCTAGCGCGATGGATGGTCGTGAACTGCATTATACTGCCCAAACGCCCAAAGAACACCGCAGCCGCTTATCGCAGGATCTGGACTGAGGAAGGGTCTCCACTTATCACTATGAGCGAGAAGGTTCGAGGATTGGTCGAGAATCAGCTGGATTTTCCAGTTTACTTGGGAATGCGCTACGGTAAACCGTCCATCAGAACAGCGGTAAATCAAATCTTAAAAGACGGTGCGGAAGAAGTCTTCGTCATTCCCCTATACCCACATTATGCCGCTTCCAGTTACGAAACGGCAGTGGTGCATCTAGAGCAAGTGATTCGGCAGAAAGCGGCCAAACTGCAAACTACCTTGATGCAACCCTTCTACGGGGACGACGATTACGTCGATGCCCTTTTCGAATCGGCCAAGAAAGATTTGACCCGCGACTACGATCACCTGCTGATCTCCTTTCATGGCATACCTATACGCCACCTGCGAAAAGCGGATTCCTCGCATTCTCATTGTCAAATGAAAGACGATTGCTGCAAGCAACCTCATCCTTGCCATGCAACTTGTTACCGTCATCAATCCATCGAAACCGCTTGTCGTTTCGTCAAACGTGCCGACATACTGGAAGACAAGTGGTCAATCTCCTTCCAGTCCAGGCTTGGTCGCGACCCATGGATGGAACCCTACACCGACCAGGAAATTGCTCGCCTAGCCAAAGAGGGCAAAAAGAAATTGCTGGTGATTTGCCCTGCCTTCGTGACTGATTGCCTTGAAACTCTCGAGGAAATCTCGATGGAAGGAAAAGAAATCTTCCTAGAGTCCGGAGGACAAGAATTCCATCAAATCCCCTGTCTAAACGACCATCCGAACTGGATTGACCTGCTGGCCAAACGATCCAGAAATTGGGCGCAATCCAGATCTGCATAAGGCGAAAATATGGACTTCAGCGAAGCACGCGACACGTTATGGCTGGCCACGCTGCTGTACGGAGCCGGCGTAGTCGCGGGAATAAGCCTTGCCTCCAGGGGAAACAAACTGCTTTCAAGGCTATTGCCATTGTTCCTGATCTTGGGAGGATTCATCGCCCAGACCCAAGGGTTGGCCATTCGCGGACAACTCGTCAAAGGCTGTCCTTTGGGCAACGGCATGGAACGCATACAGTTCATGCTTTGGTCGGTGGTGCTGGGCTATCTAATCATGCGACTTCTCTTGCGGTTAAACCTGCTTGGATCTTTCTGTGCAGGACTGGCTAGTCTGGGTGGAATACTTTCCCTCCTGTCTCATGACTTGGACACTCCATATTGGTTGGAAAAAGATTACCAACGGCTTTTTTCCGGGCCTTGGATTGAACTGCACGCGTCCGTCGCCATCTTCAGTTATGGCCTTTTCGCACTTCTTGCCGTGGTGAGCTCCATGTATCTCGTTCAGCAAAATGCACTTCATTCGAAACGACCGAGCAAGCTGGCTCCATACCTCCCATCCATGAACAAACTTGAGGTCGGCGGCGAACGACTGCTTCTCGTGGGAGTCATTTTCCTGACTGTATCCATCGGCGTTGGGACGCTTCACTGGGGGCAGTCGCCGGAAAACCTAAGCTCGGTAAAGCTAGGTGTGACCCTTGCCTTGTGGATCGCCTATTGCGGACTCTGGTACCTACACTTCAGACAAAAGCTGTATGGCAAGAAATTCGCCAAGGTCTGCATTCTTCTCTTTGCGATCGCGGTACTCTCTCTAGGCTTTGTCCGATCTGCCGGCGATAGAATCAATCCTTCTCCTGAATCATCTGCTGAAGATGCCCCCTGACCCCTCAAGCCTTTTCCTTCTAGGCACTTCTCACCGAGTCGCGACCCTTGAACAGCGCGAACGCATCGGCTTGCCCGCCGATGACATCCATCAGTTCTACGCAGGTCTTGGATCTCTACCCGAACTTCATGAACACCTCCTCCTGAATACCTGCAACCGCATCGAGATCTATGGATTGGGGAACGGTTCTCCAAACTCGGATGCCGTAAGCAAATATCTAGCCGACTTTCGAAAACTGGATCCGGAATTTCTGCAAACTCACTCATATCGCCGCGAGGGAGAAGCAGTCATCAGGCATGCATTCGAGGTCACTTCCGGAATCGATTCCCAAATGGTTGGGGAGACAGAAATCCTAGGACAGGTCAAGGACGCTTATAATGACGCCTTGCAAAGAAAAAGCGCGGGGAAATTCCTCAATCGCGTATTCCAGAAAAGCTTCCAAGCAGCCAAGTGGATCCGAACCCACACGGGCATTGGCAGAGGGCAGGTGAATCTGGGCAACGTAATTTGCGAACTGAGTAGGCGCATCTTTGGCGACATATCAAAGTCTCGTTTGCTAGTCATCGGTTCCGGCGAGGTGGCAGAAACGACGATCGATGCCTTTCATTCTCGGGGCTCACGAGCAATCACAGTCACAGGACGCACATTCGAAAAGGCTCGAGAACTAGCTGAGCGAGTGGGTGGATCAACCCTCTCATTCAACGCATTTCGCGACTCCCTTCAATTCTTCGACGTCGTAATTTGCTCCACCGCAGGCGAAAACCCCATCCTGACACAGGAAAACATAAGAGCAAACATTGCCAAGCGACCCGCACGTCCTTTCTTTCTGATAGACGTGGCAATGCCGCGTGACGTCGAGGAAAGCGTCGGCGCCATCGAAAACGTCTACCTTTACAACCTCGACGACGTCTCAGCTATCGCCAACG
>CAZWTI010000156.1:0-7765 GCA_964637065.1 uncultured Puniceicoccaceae bacterium | reverse complement strand
ATTGATAGCTGGGCGTACCGCCATCTACGGAAACGACCGCAAGGGAAGTCGGATCCTTTCGGCGAGGAGACAGCAATTCGACACCGTTCTCCACGAGCCCCTATGCCAATTGCTCGCCCAAGGAGTCGGAAGAAATGGGGGTCAGGTATCCCCCGGATTCCTCCAGTCGCCCGAGGGCCTTGGCGCAGTTGTAGGGCGAACCTCCCGGATTTGCCTGATACACGGGGATTTTCTCACGTCCTTCCACTTGAATGAAATCAATCAAGTTCTCGCCACCGACCAATATCATGAAGTTTTTGTGTCGTTGATGGGCTTGGTGCGGGTAGAGGGAATCGAACCCTCGACTCAAGCTTGGGAAGCTCGCGTTTTACCACTAAACTATACCCGCTGGTGAGGTTGTTCACAGATTGTCTGATCGATAGTAGCTTGCAAGGGTTTTCGCATTTCATGTTGCGGCGAGGGAGATACGTCGGAAAGATAAAGAATCATATGGGCCTTAAGGATATCTTGCCGCTGGACGTCCTGCTCGGCGGAGCAGAGCAAGAATCTCATGCCCCTAGGAAAAAAAAGAAAAAGGTAGATCGAGAGGCCTTGGCATCACCCATGATGCGGATTCCCCGAATGGACGTACGCGCCGCCCGCGATTTAATCGACGTCGGGATTAGGGAACTCTACCAATTGCAAGGACGTTCGCCCGAGACCTTGTTTGAGGACGCAAGGGCCAAGAAACCCGAGATTCCGGAGCATCGCCTCCCTTATTTCCGGATGGCAGTCTACTTTGCTGAAAATGAGGACCATGATCCGGAGAAGCTTCAACCAAGCTACTGGATGGATTGATTTCGCCGTCTTCTCTCATTGCTGAGCCGGAGCCTGAGCAAAGATTTCTCGAGCCTTTTCGCTGAAGTCCTCAGGAGGTCGAAGGATTTTTCCTTCCGGGGAAACAAAGGCGTGAATGGTGCGGCCGGTTGCGAGGAGTTCGTCGCCACGCTTGACCTCGTAAAGGGCCTCGATTCGGGCGATGGGAAGATCGTCAATTGAAATGGTGATCGTAAGTTGATCATCGAAGTGAGCGGGTTTTAGGAACTTGGCTCCGCACTCCAGAACCGGAAGCATGTAGCCTCGTTTCTCAAGTTCGCGGTAGGGAATTCCTAAGTTGTCGAGCAATTGAATGCGAACGGCCTCGAACCAGATGAAATAGTTGGCATGATAAACGATGCCCATCTTGTCGGTTTCTGCGTAGCGAACCCTGATGTTTGTGCCGGCTGATAGCATTTTGCTAAATGGTGAATGGAGCAAGGGGGAGCAGAGGACAAGTCTTGGTTTTTAGGATTTGGCCTTTTCCCCAAGGGACAAACCCGGCATGAGGTTCTGTTTCATGGGGGCAAGCAAGAGCGAGAGGCGGTTGGCGATCTGGGTCGGCATCATAATTGGAGTTGCCGCTTCCTCGATGCTGGTGAAAACGGCGTTGCAAAGAAAAGATGAGAAGGATGCCAATCGTCCGGGAAACTTCGAATCACTCCGGACTGCAAAGGAAGGGAAACCTTTTGATGCCGTTCCTGAGGAATTGCGGGAGCGTTTCCCCAATGCAATCGTCGTGTATTTCGAGCAAAACGCTACCGTGGGACCCGGAGACTTGCCTGCGGCCATGCGGAGTTGGGTCATTGAGACGACGGGTTCGTTTCGGTCGGAGCGCTTGTTTGTACTGGCTGATGAAATACGTCGCGATGCAAACGGAACCAAGGCTCAGGAAGTGAGAATGAGGTACTCACGCGCCTCGGAGGCATTGGTGAAGATCAGAACGGGAGTTACTCGGGATCATCTTGAGGAGCTCTTGGATGGACGGAGATTCAAGGTAATCGGAAAAAACAAGAGAACCGACGAATTGGTTGTCCAGTTTCGGGACGTTTCGCCCAAGGGCGTCAGGACGGCAATTCGCAGTTTGGTAAGTCTTCGCAAGGTTGTAGAAAAGGTTTCGCCGTCTCCTTTCGTTTTACCTTCCGGATAGCGAGCTTCTTCTGAATCTCTTTGACCTTCAAGGTGTCAGGTGATTTCATGGTGGGTTCATTCGAGCTGACCCGGGCTAATTTAGAATAATCTTGTGGTCAGGATATCGCAATTTCCGTCTCAGACTAGTCGTAACACCCATTTTTATCGTGAATATTGAGCTAAAGGATGCGGGCGATGCTCGCAAAGTGGCCACCGTAACTTTTGAGGTTGATGAAGTTGCGGAAAGGGACAAGGCCGTGTGCAAGGAATTCGGAACGCAGGTCAACCTGCCGGGATTTCGCAAGGGCAAGGTTCCTCCCAACGTAGTTCGGCAACGTTTCGCCAAGGAAATGGCCGAAGAATTGAAGCGTCGAGTTTCGAGTGATGCTTATGAAGCCGTGATTGGGCGAGATGACGTTCGGGTGCATGCGGTATTGAAAGTGGATGCCGGAGAAGTGCTTGCCGGTCGTTCAGCGACCGTGGAGGTCACGATCGACATAGAGGCTGAATTCGATGTTCCCGACTTTGAGGATTTCGAGGTAACCATCCATCCCACGAGCGTGTCCGACGATGAAGTCGATAAGGAGTTGGCCGGAATCTGCGATCAGCGAGCGGCCTATGAACCGGTTGAACGGGCTGTTGCGGCGGGTGATTACGTCAAGTGTTCCTACGAAGGTACGGTTGAAGGAAAGGCAGTGGCTGAAATTGTTCCCGAGAAACCTGTCTACGGCAAGCAAGTCAACACTTGGGAAGAGGCTGCCGCTTCCGCCGGATTGGGAGTCCCCGCCGTCGTGGATGGTCTGGTCGGCATGAACGTGGGTGACAAGAAGACTGTGGAGGAAGAATTCGCGGAGGACTTTGAATTGCCTCCCCTCGCAGGCAAGAAGGCATCTTATGAGCTGGAAGTGCACGAGGTTCGAGAAAAGAATGCCCCGGAGCCTGCCGACGCCGAATTCCTGAAGGGAATGAAGGTCGAAACCGTTGATGAGCTAATGGAGAAGATTCGGAAGGATATTGAGAATCGCAAGGAATATGAGAACAACAATGGCAAGCGAAACCAAGTTACGCAGAAACTTCTTGAAATAGATGATTTTCCTCTCCCCCAAAAAGCGGTCGAGGACGAGGCGAATGCAGCTTTTCAAGGTATGGCCCAGAGTGGTTTGCAGCAAGGAGTTGAGAGAGAGGAAATCGAGTCGAAGCGAGACGAGTTATGGGGGCAGGCCCAAGTGCGTGGGCAGGCCCGCGTTAAGCTTGGAATAATACTTGGGCGAATCGCCGAACAAGAAAAAATACAGGTCACCAACGAGGACTTGGCTCAAGCGGCCACGAGAGAGGCATTGATGCGTCGCGAGGATCCCGGGGCATATGTCCAGGAAATCTCAAAGGACAGGACTCGAATGGCCCGTCTTCAGCGGGACGTTCTTCATGACAAGACCCTTGATCTAATTGCCTCAAAATCTAAGGAGAGTGTGTGTGAAATCGAGGGTGATCACCAACATTGAGGCTCGCTTCTCGCAAAAGAAAACTCTATAAGCTGAAGGCACAATGGGAGCGTATTTACCACTTCCCCACGTTTACGAACGCGAAGGACGACAAGAGCGGGCTTGGGACATTTATAGTCGGCTGTTGCGCGACCGCATTGTATTCATAGGTACGCCGATCGACGATTTCGTTGCGAACTCCATAATTGCTCAACTCCTCTTTCTCCAGATGGAGGACCCCAAGAAGGACGTCCACATCTACATTAATTCTCCGGGAGGCAGTGTTTCGGACGGCATGGCGATTTATGATACACTGAACTTCATGCAGTGCGACATAGTTACCTATTGCTTGGGCATGGCGGCGAGCATGAGCACCGTTCTCCTTTCTGCAGGCACCCCTGGAAAACGTTACGCTCTTCCCAATAGCCGCATCATGATCCATCAACCCAGTGGTGGAGCGGGAGGGCAAACCTCTGATATTTCAATTGCCGCAAAAGAAATCCTGCGTTGGCGCCGTACCATAAACGATATATTGGCCAACCACAGTGGCAAGACGGCGGCACAGGTGGAAAAGGATTCCGATCGTGACTACTACATGACTGCCGACGAGGCAAAGGACTACGGTCTCGTCGACGAGGTGATCTCCTCTAAGCCTGCCGAGTGACCATTCCCAATTGAACTGTCGTCATGGCCAAGCCTACGAAGATCAATTTTTGTTCCTTCTGCGGGAAGCCTCAAGGCGAGGTCCGAAAAATGATCGCCGGACCCGCAGGAGTTTTTATCTGCGACTCTTGCGTTCGCGTCTGCAAGACCATCATCGACAGGGAACTTGGTGAGAAGGAAGTTGCCAAGACAACGGCATCGGCCGAGAAACCCGTCTTCAATCTGGCAAAGCCAAATGAGATCAAGTCCTACCTTGACGAGCACGTAATCGGCCAGGAACATGCCAAAAAGGTTCTCTCCGTGGCAGTGTACAACCACTACAAGCGCCTTGCCATGGAAATGGGCGTGGGGACCAAGGGCTCGGGTTCTCTAAAAGTTAATCCATTTGTCGATAGTGAGTTCAATGAAGTTGAGATCGAAAAAAGCAACGTGCTGCTGATAGGTCCGACCGGTAGTGGCAAAACTTATTTGGCGCGAACTCTAGCCAAGCTGCTGGATGTGCCCTTTGCCATTGCCGACGCCACAACCTTGACTGAGGCGGGCTACGTAGGTGACGATGTGGAGAATATTATACTTCGACTCCTGCAGTCCGCTGACCATAACGTGGAAAAGGCTCAGTGCGGTATCATCTATGTTGATGAGATAGACAAGATTGGACGAAAGACCGACAATGTTTCCATTACACGCGATGTTTCGGGTGAGGGCGTCCAGCAAGCCCTGCTCAAGATTCTTGAGGGAACTGTGTGCAATGTTCCGCCTCAAGGTGGACGCAAGCACCCCAATCAGGAATATATTCAATTGGATACCGCAAACGTACTCTTTATCTGCGGTGGAGCCTTTGTCGATCTGGACAAGATAATCAACGAGCGAGTCGGCAATCGCACGGTGGGCTATTCGGCCGATGCTCCCAAAAGCGAGAAGGAACTACTTGCCGACGTTCGCCCGGAAGATTTGGTCAAATACGGTTTGATCCCTGAATTTATCGGGCGTCTGCCTGTCGTTTCCGTCCTCAACGAACTTTCGCGTTCCGACTTGGTCAAGATCATGCAGGAAACCAAGAATTCCCTGATCAAACAGTACCGAAAGCTTTTCACCATGGAGGGCGCCGAATTGCGTTTCACCAAGGAAGCCGTGGTCGAAATCGCCAAGAAGTCTCTAGAGTTAAAGACGGGTGCGCGTGCTCTTCGTTCCATAATGGAAACCACCATGCTCGAGGTAATGTACAACTTGCCCGAGATCGACGAACCTATGGAGGTCGTTATTAATGCTGCAGTAGTCCGCGGTACCGCAAAGGCTAAAATAAAGCCGATCCTGCAAACCAAAAAAGACGCCGCCTGACTTTCGTATCTGCAAACAGTTTCGACCGAGCCTCAAGCAAACTTCTCGCCCTTCTTTAGGGAACGCCCAAAGGCCACGAGTAGGCGAACGACATTCTCGAGATCCTTAAGGTCGATCACTTCACTCGGCGTGTGCATATAGCGGAGCGGGATTCCGATAATCCCAGTTGGAACGCCGCCACGAGCTACTTGAATGGCGCGGGCATCCGTACCTGTAGGTCTAGGGTCCGCCTCAATTTGCACTTCTATTTTTTCATTCTCCGCACAGTCCATCAATCGCTCAAAGACGGCAGGGTGAGCATTTGCCCCGCGGGTAAGAATTGGACCACCTCCGAGGGTAAAGGCACCGTATTTGCGATGATCCGCGTCAGGATGATCAGTCGCGTGACTGACGTCCACTACAAGAGCGACGTCAGGATTGGAAAGATAGGCTGATGTTGCGGCTCCACGGACACCAATTTCCTCTTGCGACGTGGAAACCGCCACAATCTTTGCGGCTGATTTTCCGCTTTTCGATAAACGAAGGAGTGCTTCATTCACAGCATAGGCTCCGGTCTTGTCGTCGAAGGCACGAGATACGGCAAGCGATCCATGTAGATGTTCGAAGCCATGATCATAGACGGCAGGATCTCCAATCCTTATGCGGGACAGGGCTTGCTTCTTGTCTTTGGCTCCAATGTCTATCCACATCTGGTGGAGCTGGGGAATCTTCTTTCGATCCTCGGGCGTCATAAGATGAATTGCCCTTTTCCCGGTTACTCCTTTGACGGTGCCTTTACGGGTAAGGACAAATACCCTGCGGCCGGAGATTAGCGCCCGGTCATGACCGCCAATGACGTCGAAATAAAGAAAGCCCTTGTCATCGACGTGCTTGATGATGAGACCGAGTTCGTCGATATGTCCTGCCATCATCAGGGTGGGAGAGCCTTTTGCTCCAATCATCGCATGGCAATTGCCGAGGGCGTCCACTTCAAAGGATTCAGCCGTTGACTTGACTCTCTTCTCGATGACGACGCGAGCTTCGTCTTCGTAACCGGAAGGGGATCGGGCGTTTAGCAAGTCTACTAAAAAAGATGGAACCTTGTTTGAAACGGATTTTTTCGGCATCACAAAAAAATATTGAAAAAGAGAGCTTGAAGAATTCCTTTAGCATTTAATCACTGAATCACCAGCCGAAAGATCATGGGTGGTGTTTTAAAATGGCATCATGGACCGAAAAACGATTGTATTTCAACATGACAATTTACCCGGCTATTGATCTGCGACGAGGTCGCTGCGTGCGACTTTTTCAAGGAAGAGCGGATGAGGAGACGGTTTACCACGCCGACCCATCTGTTGCTGCGGGACTGTGGAAGGACGCCGGGGCAGAATGGATGCACCTCGTCGATCTTGACGGCGCGTTTTCAGGTTCTGCGGTGAATCTCAGAGCCGTTCGCGACATTCTCGGCATCGGCAACTTGAATACACAACTTGGAGGCGGTCTCCGCGATACGGATGCCGTAACCGCTGCCTTGGAGGTTGGTGTAAGTCGAATCATTATTGGAACAAGGGCATGCGCTGATCCTGACTGGATCGGCGAACTGTTGAAGCGATTCGGGCCTGACCGTATTGTAGTTGGCATTGATTCGAGAGATGGCAAAGTGACGACTAAAGGATGGGTCGAGACTACTGAAGTTCTGGCACTGGACCTTGCCCGTCGAATGGCAGATCTTGGTGTTGGTTGGTTTGTTCATACCGACGTCGCCACCGATGGAGCAATGCAAGGCCCCAACCTTCCCGCCCAACAAGCAATGGCTGCAGCCGTTTCGGACTGTAGGCTAATAGCCTCTGGTGGGGTAACGAACAATCAAGATCTTCTGAATCTTAACCGACTTGCTGAAGAGTATCCAAATATTGAGGGAGTTATCATAGGTAGGGCACTCTATGAGAAAAGCATCAATCTGAAGGATGCTATCGAGGCATGTTCATGACACAAATTAATTCGAAAACTAGACACATCTGAATTGCCTTATTCTGGCGACATAGTCACAAAGCAACTATGTCGGAAGGTAAGTCTAGACGCCGCCGGAAACGCCGTCGACAGGACAGTCGAAAAACCAAGCGGCGTATTCTATTTTACGCAGGATTTAAATCAGATGGTGCTCCTCGTGGCTGGATCTTGCAGGAATCCCTTTTTACTTTTTTTTGTGCGGCATTTGTAATGCTTGCCGCGTTCTGGCTTCTCCAATGGTTGATGAGTCTCGAGTTTGGCTTTGGCAAATAGGGCTTGCCAACTACCTTAGACCCTATTTCTGTTAG
>CAZWTI010000155.1:0-2705 GCA_964637065.1 uncultured Puniceicoccaceae bacterium | reverse complement strand
AAAAGAGAAGTCGGCTTGGATCAGTCGGTGGTCGGACGCAGTGGATGCATCGGGACCATCCTGCACGATGCCCGTCTCGGGCACGAAGCGTTCGAACATTGTCGGAGACGTCATAATGTAGTCGATCCGAGAATAACTGTCCTGCTTGGCGTAATGATGCGTCCAGCGTTGCCCTCGTGAATCGGAGCAGGGTGTAATCTTGGATAGAACATTCCCGTTCACGGTCAGAAATCTTCGCATGGGCGCCATGTTCTTGTGATCGTTGAAGTCACCGACTATCAGGTAATTGGGCTTGGTCTCGGGAAGGTAGGTTTTTCGAACGTAATCCCTTATCGTCCTGGCCTCCTTCTCTCGGCGAATAGCTCCCTCGGGATCATCTTTCCGTTCGGTCCACTTGCTCTTGAGGTGTAGATTAAAGAGACGCCAGTGAACCCCATTGGTCTCGAACTCCACTTCCAAGAGGCCGCGGTCGGGACTCTCGCGAGAGTCGAAGTAGTTGAACTCGAGTTTCTTTTGCCGCCTAACCTCAACAAAAGGCAAACGGGAAAGAAGGGCGAGATGGCGTTCCTCCTCTGGATCGTCGGCAGGCAACCAAAGAGCATGTGGATACTTTGGTCCACCCGAGGCGTTGAGGTCGAGCCACAGTTCTCGCAAAAAGGATTCGCCCCCAAGCTCCTGCAAGGCGAGCACGTCGGCATTCGCCCTCTTGATGATGGAGCGCAGGGCCACCTTTTCCTTCTCGGGCTTGGGATATTCGGGACGCCACTTGCCTTCGACTATGCGGTCGCAAACAAGGTAATTGCGAATGTTGTAGGTGGCTACCCGCACCTTTTCAGCCTGCAAAACGAAGGAAAGGGCAGCGACGACGTGGATACAAAGACAAAGCCGAAGCACGGGCCGACCTACCTCACCCGAGTGATGAAGACGTTGAGGCGTCTGTTCTTGGGAATCACGTCGCGATATTTCCCTTCCGCCGAGACGTAGCCAAGATGCACGCTCTGGAAAGGAAAGACCCCCGAGTAACCCTTGCCCCAACGAAAGCTCATACCCTTGATTGAGGTCGGCGTAACCTTCACCTTGTGCGAACCAAAAGGCTTGCCCATGAGTTCGGCGGACTTGATCGGGTTCCAAGCGTTGCCGCTGAACTTCTTGAAAAGGATGTCCCACTTCGTGATGAATGGAAGCTTGGCGCGTTTTTCCTCGATGGGATCAATGTATAAAGCTCCGTCTCCAATTATTGGTTCGATTTCGGCCATGCTCATGTTGATGGCCCCCGGAGCGACGTTCGGGGTGTAAATGCCGATGCTCATGCGGGTCGGCCACTCCTCATCGCTCGGGTCCTTCAACTTGCCCCAGAAACTGAGGCCGCGATGATTGATGTCCATATCGTACTGGAAGGTGCCGTTGTTGTCGAAAGTTCCGCTGATGGTAGTCAATTCGCGTTCCATGGAAGGCGCGGGTGAAATGTCGTATGCGACAATCTTGCGATGACGGCGATGATGGCGCCTTGGATTAGGATCACTGCGATCGACGTAGGTAGCGTAGTAGTGGACGCCAATGGGACGCTCGGTGGCGCGCTTGCCGTCGGTGGCGTTGCGGGTACTGCCGGGCGACTTCAGCCAAACGTGAACCAAGCTGCCGTTGTAGTGGAGGGCCACGTCGTAGAGGGCGCTCTGGAAGACGGAATTGTAGTTTCGGAAGCGTCCATTGCCATAGTACGCGAGCCTTCCACCTCTTGCGGGAATGATTTTCGGATTCTTCGGGATGATCTCCTCCTTCTTCCGACGCAAAGCCTCGATCAAAGCTTGCGATTCGGGACTGAACTTCTTCCAGGGCAACTCGAATGGTCGGGTCGGGTTGTTGCTTAGGAGGACGATGGCATGCTCGTCGTCCGCATCGACGAAAAGGGCCTTGATTGCCACGCCTTCGGCATTGGTCAACTCGTGCTCCTTGTCGAGGTCCGCCTCGGTCACTTCGGGCACCTTCATCTTGGCCCGTTCCTTCGCGAAGGCGGCCTGATTCTTGGCTACCTCTTCCGCGAGCACCTTCATCTTCTTGGCCAAGGCCTGTGACTTCTCGGAAAGGCGTTCCATGGGAATCGTCACCTCGCGGCGCCCGCCGAAGGTGGCGATGGTCACGTTCGCGTCGGTCGCCGCGACGAAGCGACCCTTCAACGGGTTCCCGTCCGAACTCGTCCAGACCTGCTCGGCGGCAAGGTTCAGTTCCCCCTCGGGATTCGTGGCCTTGACGGTGGGAGTGGTTGGCGAGGGAGTGGGTTTGGGCTTCGGTTTCGCCGCATCGCGCAACTTGATCGCCAGCTTTCGCGATTCCTCGTTGAGCGAATTAAACGGCAACTTGAATACCTGCCCATTCCAGTTGATCGAAACGCTGGCATCGTCTGCCTTCAGGAAACGGGCCTTCAGTGTACGCCCCTTCAGGTCCGTCCAGGGATGGATGCCGGAAGTCGGGGAACCAAACGGACTACCGCCCCCCAGCTTGAGGGCGAGCGCCTTGGATTCGGGACTCAACGTGTTCAACGGCAAATCGAAACGCTTGCCATTCCAGTCGATGGTCACACCGGCGCCATCGGCCTTTATGAACTTCGCCTGCAGGGTGCGCCCCTTCAGGTCGGTCCACGGGTGCAGCTTGTCCGCATCCTGACCAAGGGCAGCCGGGACAAGCAAAAGTAAAAGCAATGAGATCAA
>CAZWTI010000154.1:0-7440 GCA_964637065.1 uncultured Puniceicoccaceae bacterium | reverse complement strand
GTTCGTCACGTCTACGGTCTTTATGGAGCGGCGGACCGCCTTGGGAACGCGCACTTCAAGGAGGAGGGGCATGACTACGGGACGTCCAAGCGCATGGCAGCCTATGCATTCCTCGCCAAACATCTCAAGCTCGACCTCTCGCGTGTCACCGGAAAGGACGGCAAGGTGGATGAATCCTTCTTTGTCCCGGAGTCCGAGAAGGAAATGATGGTTTTTAAAGGCAAATATCCCGATAACGCCGTACCTCCGAATACGCCCCTTCCTTGATCCCTCTCAGCCAGTGAAACAATTGCCGGATCCATCATTGGGAGGAAGGTATGGTCATGCAGGGATCCTTTCGTCGGTTCCGCTCCACCCGCAACATATGCCGTCAACGAACGCCAATATGCCGTGGTACCCTCCACCGGTAATGTTCGCGTATCCGGCGAAAAGGGGGACGATTGAATCGCCTTCGCCTTACCAAAGAAGTAAAAATCCAACCATCGCCTTGCCAAGGCCGAGAAAAGCACCCAAGCTGGTTGCTTCCCTTTTATTGATCAACCCAAGCCACCTACACTCCCATGAAGAAATTCCGCATGCTCTCGCTCGCTTTGGCCGCCTTGATCGGCCTTTCAGCTTACGCCCAAAAGTCCGACGATGGACTTGTCTCAATGTTCGATGGAAAATCGCTGGAAGGTTGGACCCAACGCAATGGCACAGCCACCTACGAGGTAAAAGACGGCACAATAGTCGGCACGACCAAAGACGGCAGCCCGAACTCCTTTCTGTGCTCCAACAAGAAATATGGTGATTTCGAACTTCTCTTTGAGGTCAAGGTGCACGACAGATTAAATTCAGGCGTGCAAATTCGTTCGCAGACCAAAGGTGGACCCAAGGGTCGAGTAAATGGCCCACAGGTGGAGATCGAGTCAAGTGGCGCCAAGGGCGCCGAGTCCGGTTATATCTACGGCGAAGCGGCCGGTGGCTGGATGACTCCCGCCGACAAGCGCAAACCTCACAAGCACTTCAAGGACGGGGAATGGAACAAATATCGAGTCCTTGCCGAGGGAGCGCGAATCCAGACGTGGATCAACGGCAATCAAATTTCCGACTTGGTGGACGAGGGAAAGCTAAAGACGCATCCGAAGGGCTTCATCGGTCTGCAGGTGCACAGCATAAGAAAAGGCTCGGGGCCTTACGACGTCGCATGGCGCAACCTGAAGATTCGCGTCATCAAGAAGAAGTAATCCAACAAAAACTTTAAAATGAAGAATACCATAATCCCAATCATCACGGCAGTCTGCTTGACGGTTGCCATTACCGCCAAGCAACAAAAAGACAAGGACGGTTTCGTAACCCTTTACAATGGCAAGGACCTGACTGGGTGGAAGACCACGGGCAACTGGATTCCTCAAAAGGATGGTTCCCTGCTAATCCAACCTCGCAAGGGCGAAAAGGGTTGGCAACGATACGACGCCTACCTGACGTCCGAAAAGAAATACAAGGACTTCATCCTCCAAGTGGAGTACAAGTATCCCAAAGGCGGAAACAGCGGCATCTATTTCCGCATCGCCGACCCGAAGGACCCCGTGAAAACGGGCATCGAATGCCAGATTCTCGACTCATTCGGAAAACCCGACGCCAAGATGGGGCATCACGATCACGGCGGCATTATACGTACGGTTGGAGCAAGCAAGAACATGTCCAAGAAACCCGGCGAATGGAACAAGATGGTCGTTACATGCAAAGGGCATCATCTTCAAGTGAACCTCAACGGTGAAGACATCGTGAACATTCAACTGGACAAGACCCCAGTCAAAGATCGCCCTTCGGAAGGTTACATTTCGCTGCAGGACCACGGCGAACCGAACAACCTCCACTTCCGCAACATTCGCATCAAGCAGCTTTAAGCCCCAGCGCTTCACAATGCGCCTTTTGCAGGCAATAGCTGCCGGGGTAGTGCTCGGAGCGACGGGAGTGATCCCGACACCCCCGGACGATTCCCCTCGCGTCTCGACCACGGTACGCATTGTTCGGAAGACGGAACCAGCGGTCGCAGCAGTCTTCAGTCAAGGCGATGACCACCTGAACATGGGAAGCGGAAGCGTCATCCACGAGAGTGGTTATGTCCTAACCAACGATCATGTGGTGAGAGGACTGCCTGGAGTCACACTATTAAGAGACTATAAACTTCCGCTCGAATACGAGATCGTCGGAAGGATGCCCGAAAAGGACTTGTGCCTTCTAAAGGTGCAATCGCCAAAACCATTTGCAGCACTCAAACTTGGGCGCAGTCACGACCTCATGACTGGAGAACCAATACTTTGCGCAGGCAACCCCGGCGGCCGCGGCATCGTTTATTCCGCAGGCATAGTGAGTTCCCCCAGTTTCATCCTTACCGCACCGAATGCCCTTGTCATGCGTTACTTCAGCGGGGACGTTCGTGATCGATTCATCCAGTTCGACGCCGCCAGCAACCAAGGAAATTCAGGTGGTCCGCTAATAAACGCCCTTGGTGAACAAGTCGGGGTTGTATCCAACAAGAATTATGCGGAGGAAAACATTAACTTCGCCATTCCAATCGACCGTGTGCGGCAAAACCTGAATGAGCTATTCGCTTCCGAAATCCGCAAGGGGATTTTTACAGGGATTACTCTCGACCCCCTCGCCAAGAAACCAAAAGTAATTGAGGTAAGAGAGGGTTCACCAGCGGCAAAACTTGATATTCGCCCTAACGACCTACTGACTAGCCTGTACGACAAACCTCTCCGCAATTACCTAGATTGGCTCGCCGCACTGTTGCAGCAAAAGAAAGGGGATGAGTTGAATCTTACGGTTTCGCGGAGCGACAAGACACGCAAGTTGGTTCTCAAGCTTTCCGCCTATCCCACACCCGCAACAGCGAAGCTAAAGAATCCGAAATCCGGACTCCTTTTTCAAGTTTGCCATGGGAGGTTTGATAAAGCCCCGAATTTCGACCATCAAAAAGTAATCAAGAAAGGCATAGCCAAGTCACTAGACGTCCATGCCATGGCCGCTCCAAGAACTGACGACTTCGCAATAAAACTGGAAGGTTTCCTGAAAATCCCATCGGATGGCGTCTACCGACTCATCCTAAACTCGGATGACGGAAGCGTCCTACGCATCGGCAAAGATGTCATCGTGGACAACGACGGTCCGCATCCCGCCCAAGACGTGGGCACACTACTCCGCCTAAAGAAAGGCTATCAACCTATTCAAGTAGACTACTTCGAAGCCACAGGTGACGCAGAACTAAGCTTCTTTCTGGAAGATGCCTCAGGAAAAAGGGAATCCGCCGAAAAGTTTTTCTTTCACGAGGGCTGAGACTACCTCGTGAAATAACCAACCAAAGACCACCCGCCGAAGAATACGACGATCAGTACAAAAGTGCCTATGGCCTCCTTGCGACCCTTCTTCTCAGCCTTCCAGATTTCCAGGATGAGAGGTGAACCGAGAAAGGCAAAAGTTGGAAACCACAGCCAGTCCCACCAATTCGTTTCGACCAAGGAAGAGGGAAAGCTCCCGATCAACTTGTTCCAGAACTCGACAATGGAAAAAGTAGCAAGCCAATGCATGCAAAGAACCTTAGCCGACGAAGGGAAACCGTCAAGGAGAACGAAGACAAAACCTATATCTTAGCCGATGGGCTACTGGTTGGACTTATGAATGACCGCGCCAATCACCAGAACCAAGGTAATCGACAAAACTACCTTCCAAGGCTCTAGAACGGACAATTCTTCACGAATTACATCTAAAGGCTCAGAGGAAATTTCACCGAGCAAGTATACAAAGTAGCCCATGATCGACATACTACCCTTGCTTTTTTTTCGCGTCAAGAGTTGGTCTTATCCCCCCGAAGGTTGATCTGTATTGAAGAACCCGCACTATGAACTGAATATGAAAATGTATTGCCGCATCGTTTGCTCAATTATTCCCGGAGATGAAAAATGAAACGTCTTTCCTGCTTGTTCCTGATCATGACCGCAACTGACGTCTTCCCCGGCGATAGACCGTTGGGCAAATCGTTCGCGACACGTTCGGAAATTGTCGCCCAGTACGGCATAGCGGCCAGTAGTCAGCCCTTGGCAACCCAGATCGCTCTGGACATACTCAAGCTTGGCGGCAACGCCATCGATGCCGCCATTGCGGCAAATGCCATGCAGGGGCTCACGGAACCGGCAAGTTGTGGGATAGGAGGAGACTTGTTTGCCATCGTCTGGGAATCCAAGGCCAAAAAGTTGCACGGCCTAAACGCCAGCGGTCGTTCACCAAAGTCCCTCAAGAAAGATCATTTCAAGAAACTCAAGCTGAACCAAATCCCGACCCATGGACCGTTGTCGATTTCAGTGCCGGGTTGCGTGGATGGTTGGTTCGAGTTGCATGGCAAGCTGGGCAAGCTTCCAATGGAAACATTACTTGGCCCTGCAATCGAGTATGGCGAAAGGGGATTCCCGCTGACGGAAATAATCGCTTCGGGCATGGCAGGTACGGTAAACTCATATCGTCAGTTTCCCGGATGGTCCAAGGTTTATACCCCAAAAGATCGCAGACCGTACAAGGGAATGGTTTTCAAGAACCCCGCCCTTGCCGAAACCTATCGCAAGATCGCCAAGGGCGGTCGAAAAGAGTTTTACGAGGGGACGATTGCAAAAGAGATAGCAAGCTTCATCAAGAAACATGGCGGTTTTCTCACTTTAGAAGACATGGTGGGGCACAAGTCCGAATGGGTCGATCCCGTCTCCACTACCTACCGAGGTTACACCGTCTGGGAACTACCACCCAACGGACAGGGTATCGCCGCCTTGCAAATGCTCAACTTGCTGGAGCCTTATGACTTGAGGAAACATGGTTTCGGCAGTCCCGAACACATCCATGCTTTTGTAGAGGCCAAGAAGCTTGTGTTTGAGGATCGAGCCAAGTTTTACAGTGATCCCGCCTTCAACAAACTTCCCATAAAGCAGCTAATCTCGAAGGAATATGCCGACCAACGGCGCAAGCTCATCAACCCAAAGATGGCATCGAAGAAATTTCCCGCGGGCCAGATCAGCGCGGGCGACACCATCTACCTCACCACAGCCGACTCCGAAGGGAACATGGTGAGCTTGATCCAGAGCAACTACTATGGTTTCGGTAGTGGCATCACTCCCCCAAAGCTGGGCTTTGCACTACAAAACCGCGGGGCTCTTTTTACCTTGGAGGAAGGTCAGTTCAACGTCTACGAACCAGACAAACGCCCCTTTCACACCATAATACCAGCCTTTGTTACCAAGGACGACAAGCCTTGGTTGAGCTTCGGGGTAATGGGTGGCGACATGCAACCACAGGGTCACGTACAGATTCTAATGAACCTAATCGATTTCGGGATGAACCTGCAGGAGGCTGGCGACGCCCCTCGCATTCGCCACTTCGGCAGTAGTTCCCCGCGTGGCGACAAGATGACTTCCGGAGGTGAAGTTCGCCTGGAGTCGGGCTTTCCCTCAAAGACAATTGTCACGCTAAGGGAAATGTGGCACAAGCTACTGGTGCGAGGAGGAGGTCATGGTGGATACCAATCCATTTTGTGGGACGATGAGAACAAGGTCTACTTCGGAGCTTCCGAGTCGCGTAAGGACGGGCAGGCGGCGGGATATTGACCTTTGATGGCTGCCGAGGCAAAAACTCATCGGATCGATTCCAAGCCACCCCTCACAAGATACACTACAGGACGAGAGACATCCGATGAGTGAGGCAACGAGCATGATTGTCCAACAATAGAACAACCATGCCTCGCGACCTCTCAGTCCTGCTGGATCAGCTTGGTCCGGACAAAACCGTCGAAGACCGAATGCGGTTAGTCAACGAGACGTCCGAAGAAGACACCTTTGACTTCAACCTCGAGGTACATGAAATCAAACCGTGGACATGGTTTGCGGGAAATGAGAAATCTCGCGGCGGTAAAACGGTGCTCGGTAAACTAAAGGACGGACGCTCCAAGAAAGATTTCGAGTGTATCGAGCACACCTACGACCAGAGCGGACAGGGAATACAGCTAGCGGTACCGAAAAAATGGAACTACATTGTCTCCGATTGGGAATCTCGACAGGTTGTCTCCTGTTCGGGCCAACTTCTGGGTTGGGATGCGACGAACGAGCGCTACCAACTCCTGGCGACTGAAATTCAGGGAAGTTGGGATTCTCTGCTGTTGGGTGTGGCGTGGATTCTCAAGATGCTGTTTTCCCCAGTCTGGATTCCATGTTGGCTGGCTTACAAGTTTGCCTACATAGGGATTGCCCTAGGATTGGGGATTGGGGTAATTGGCATGGCAACGGACAACATGAATCTAGCGACTCTGGGCTGGGCAGCGAGTTTTGGTTTCGGGGCAATTGGTCTAATGCTGCGCCTTTACGTATGGGCGTTCAAAATCCGATGGCTGGCCGATACGGATCAAGAATCGGAAGAATAAAAGCGAATCCGCCTTAGGCGCGAAGGGATATATTCCCAAGAAGTTCTAGAGCTTCAATGGCCTCATCAAGAAAAGACAGGAGTTGTTTGGGTGGAAGCCTCCTGCCATGCCGGTAGTAAACGATTCTGTTGCCGTCACACTCCATGCACATGCCTTTCAACCTCTCAAAGGACGAGAGAAACTCGTTGGAAAAGCAATTGCGGATGGCTTCTTCATCAGGACCACGCAACAAATATCGTTTGGAGAAGGCTGGATGAGATTCAAAATCTATGTCTTGGTAGCCAATTACTGCACTACCAATCTTGTGGAACAAGTTTTCAGGTCGAATGAAGAAGGTCGGAAATTGCAGGTTTTCGGATTCGAACAAAACGAGAGTCTGTGAATGCCTTTTTCTGTTCTTACCGCTCCCTGTGGTGAAACGATAATCCATGACCTTGACGTCTACATCATTTCTCTTGCCGCTGAGCACATTCATAACCTTCCTCTTGCGACCTCTGGAGAACAAGTGTAGCGGGCGTAACGATTCTACGAGAAAGTCGGGCGCTTCGGTCGAAAAAGAAAACTGGAGGGACTCTGCCACAGCATTCAAGGCATCCCTTCTTCTCCTTGCAAAGTACCTGTCGAGAAAAACGACAGAAACCACCAGAACAATGATTCCCCCAATAAGGATTATGAAGTTCATCCGATCTGGATCAAAACAGGAAAGACTGGAGTCAAGCGATGCAGAACTTGCAGAGTAACCAAAGCTTCAAGCAAACTCTGGTCAAGTGAAACATCTCATGGCCTGGAGCTGAAGAATGTGGGACTGTGTGGAGGAGGCGCAATTTAAACATAACTACTCCACTGCCAAGACACCTTTCATCACCCGCCAGTGCCCGGGGAAGGTACAGATGAAGGGATAGCGCCCGGGTTCCGCAGGTGCACTGAAGTCCAGTACTACCCTTTGGTTTGGATTAACCAGGGGACTGGACCAAACTATCTTGTCGGAAGTCGGCACG
>CAZWTI010000153.1:0-2630 GCA_964637065.1 uncultured Puniceicoccaceae bacterium | reverse complement strand
TTCCTTAGAACGCTGACGCTCCCTGAGGTAGATGAAGGGATAAATATCCTTTCTAGTCCAGTGCCATCCGAGGCTTTCAGACCAAAACCAGATACCCTCCTCCGCGGCAGCGATCTTTTCACTTGGAAAAAGCCATCCGTGGTCACGATGAAAAATCCAAGTCTTTGGGGACACGTAGAAATCACCAAACCAATCGTAGGCATTCCATCCGATTTCGAGGTCGAAGGCCTTGCCCGATGAAACGGCGATCGCAAAGCTTTGCTCGGAATATTGCCCCGAAGTGTCGACGGCCTTGAGGATGACGGCGTGGGCCCCGACATCCTCCACGCCGGGAGTCCCGGCAAGTGTAGCCGTTCCATTAGGATCGACCGTGAAGGTCAACCAGCTTGGCATGGCCCCGGACAAAATAGTAAAGCTTTCGCCAGTAGGCTCACGAACAGCAACGCGATAGACATATGGCTGAAGGATTTTACCTCGGACGACCGGCGCCGTTGAAAAATAGGGTTTATTGGATCTCGGCGTTACCGTGATTACTGCGAATGCCGAGTCGGCACTGAAAGCGGAACGTCCACCTCCCGAAACGATGCTCATGCGTTCCCCATTACGCCCCACCGTTTGATCCCACGCCATAAAAGTGACGGCTGAAGAGCCGTGAAATTCGACTCCAGGCACGAAGCGAAGCAATGTTTGGGGATCATCCGCCCGAAGAAGCAGGGCGGTATGTTCGGAGATTGGACCGACAGCCTGAAAGGTTATCCCACCATCAAGGGAATATTGCCAAACGCCATTTGTCTCGTCCTTGGCCACCAAGGCAAGACCCGCTGAATCTTTCGAGTCAAGGTCGGTTATGCCTTCGACGAGGAAGGAGACCGCGTCGCCAGGATTGAGGGTTCCTGAACCAGCGCCTTCCGAAATGGTCGAGAGCAAGGCGTCAATCCCATTGGTAGAAGGCGCATCGTTCAAGTCGTTAACTACAATCGTCCGAAAAATTTCCTCAGCCTCAAGCTCGGAAGCGTTGATGACGGAATACACAATGTGATGGATTCCAGGCACGTTTACATCCAGATTGTTCTCGGTACGCACTCTCTCAGTAAGGTTCCCGTCAAATTCATCAAAAGCCGTTACTCCGGGATCGACGAAATCTTCACCTTGATCAAGTGTGACAAAGGCAGGCCCTACCAATGTAATCACAGGACTGGCAAGGCTTCTGACTGACACCTTTCGCACTTGTGGAATAGCATTGTTTCCTGCCCCATCAAAGACCTCGTACAAGATTGAGTAATCACCGATTTTGTGCGTGTCGACCGAACTAGTAACCCTAACCTTGCTCGAAAGATTGCCGTCGGCAAAGTCACGTGCATTTGTTCCAGGATCGACAAAGGGAGTGCCCACCGGATGCGTCAATTCTTTATCCCCAAGAAGCTCGACGGTAGGTAAAAGCGTGTCACGAACCGTGATCGAACGCGTGAGCGTAGATGCAATGTTTCCGGCATTGTCTGAAACGGAATAAGTGCGAAGGTACTCACCTTCGACATCGTCCTGCAGTCCATCGCCGGCGATAACGACTTTGTGTGAAAGGTCACCGTCAAACGAATCGAAAGCATTGACTCCGGGATCAACAAAAGGAATGCCCAGTTCCACGCTCATGCTAGCCGAACCTCGAAGATTGAAGTTCGGCGCCGTGGAGTCCACGACTTGAATACGACGTGTAACGGCAGCGACATTGCCTGAAGCATCCGTCGCAGAGTAAGTGAGTGCATAACTGCCGAGCTTGGACGCGTTGAGCTCACCGCTGACGATGACGGCTTGGGTGAGATTCCCGTCAAAGAGATCAAATGCGGTAACTCCGCGCTCGTTATACATAGAACCCGCTTCATGAGTGGCGTTGGATTCACCGAGAATAGTCAAGCTTGGGCTAGTGGTATCACTCACCGTTATGGAACGCGTAAGGCGAGTGGCGATGTTTCCAGCACCATCCGATACTTCATAACTTAGCTGGTAGACGCCCGGAACATTTACATCAACGAATCCCGAAATGGTGATTGTGGCAGTGAGGTTTCCGTCGGCATTGTCAAAGGCGCTAACCCCTGGGTCGACATAAGGAACCGCAGCTTCGGAATTAACTTCTTGTCCTCCAATGAGGGTGATCACGGGAGGGGTAACGTCCCGAACGATTACCATACGTCCAACTTGGCTCGCTTTCACATCCCGTGAATTTGTCACGTCATATGTAACGCGGTAAGAGCCAGGAATATTGGAATCCACTTCATCTCCACCGACTACAACTGTATCCGTCAAGTTGCCATCCTCCGAGTCAAAGGCGGCAAACCCAGCCTCCGTGTAAGGTTCTCCCTCGTTAAGAACCCGAACAACTGATCCCGACAAAGTGATTACGGGTGGGGGGATCACAACAATGGTCACTTCACGGGAAACACGAGTAGCTGCGTTGCCCGCATCGTCACTTACGTCGTAAGTTATAGAATAAGTGCCACTTGTGGTAAGATCAAGATTTCCACCAACAAGGACCTTATTCGTTAGGTTGCCGTCAAAGGCATCAGTTGCAACCACTCCGAGATCAACGAAAGGAGCGGTTAACAAATGCCTGATCTTGGAGGACCCAAGCAAAGTAA
>CAZWTI010000152.1:0-3263 GCA_964637065.1 uncultured Puniceicoccaceae bacterium | reverse complement strand
CGTGGCGATGACGGGCACGCTGGTGCTTTCGCGGATGATTCCCCCAAAATCTAAGAACTCTCCCTGCAAGCAATCCGTTTGCAGGCGGCAATCAAACAAAGTTACGAAATTCCACAAGGTCAGATAATCGGTCGGAGATGGCACCCTTTCTTTTCAGGCCAAATCAATGGGAGCTTGGAGCCAAAGTAGTTTCATTCGAGTTCACGAATTGAGTGAAGATTCTACTTGTATTGACCGGCACACTAGCAACCTGCCAGCACCCCGAAGCCTTTGTAAAGTGCCAGAACACAAAAAACCCTTCGTGCAGCCACGAAGGGTTCCCTGAAAAAGCTTTAGGAAATGAGTAATCAATCCAACGGACTGTCGGCATCAAGATACGTAAGGGCGCCCGTGGGATGATTTCGAACAAGCAAGATGCCGCCGCTGATCACTGCATTGTCTTGCACCGCCCCGGCAGCAGCCTCTTTGCGCCAGCCTCCGGGAGCGATGACTACTTGGGGAGCCGAGGTGTAGTCTTCACCACCATTGGTAACGGTAATTCCGGTTACCTTGCCGGCAGAGACCGTGGCCGTTCCCTCGCCATCTTTTCCTCCTCCCCCCATAAAATAGACTTTGGCATTTCCGGAATAACCGGCGCCGCCGTCCCCTGTGGACCAAACGGGACTGCTTCCTGCGGAAACGAAATTAACGTTACGGCGTTTCTTTACGACCACGTATCCTCCGCCTGAGGCAATCACGGTGAATGATCCGCTAATCGTCGACTCGATGCTAACGCCACTGCCATTGTTGACCTCGACGCCGTCCTCATCCTCTTCCTTGTCTCCATTCTCGTTGAGTTTGCGACCCCGCACGTCGGAAAACGTAATCGTGAATCCGGCGGCAGGCACCGTTCCACTGATGCTCACCTTGGTATACTCGGATTCGTTGTGATCAACGCCCGCCGTGCCACCTGAAGAATTACAAGTCGCCAAGCCCGTTACGGTTCCTGCAGCCAAGGAGACGTCAGCCGTGGTCATCGACCCTCCGCCCGGCGTTTTTGCCGAGGCGGTAGCAACTGCGGTGACGGCATCGTTCACGCCGTCCTCGTACCAATATTTGCTCCAGGCATTGCCCGAAAGAATATAGACGTTGTCGCCGTCCGTACCGTCGTTGCCTGTGGAGCCGGGCTTGAAATGAGTATTGGACTCCCCAACATCGGAAGGCGAGATCAACTCGCATAAAAGAATGTCCACTCCAAAGGGGTTGTTCATGACGAACTGGCCCCCGGCTGCCGGCAACTGCATCTTCTGGTCGGTAGTCATCGGAATTCCATCCATTTCGATGTTAAGTACAGAATTGGTGCGGCGCGCTAGGATGAAACACTCGTCAGGCCATACGACGGTATCATTTGAGGGAGTGCGAGAACGTGAAAGGCGGTTATACCACCCCTTTGGTTTTCTTCCACTGCCCGGAAAATGGTAGTAGGGGGTGTATACCCCTGCCTGATTCCACAAGTAGACAAAATCCGCGGAATAAGCGTTCCCGCTTCCCACCAAGGCGGTCTCCGTTCCAAAAACTTCTCCCAAGGTGGACGCCCTCACGATTTCCACCGAATAGTCGCCGGCGAAAATGCTTGCGAGATTCTCGCTGTTGGGATTGCTGAGAGTAACCGTTGTAGCAGTGTTTGCCGTAACGAGAAAGACGCGACCCTTGTTGCTCGATCCCTCTTCCACGAGACGAACGAAATGCGGTCCGCAGGCTACCGAGACACTAGGGGCGGAGGTGTATCCCGCCCCTCCATTGGTTATCGAGATTCCCGTAATCTTTCCGCCGGAAACAGTCGCCGTAGCCGTCGCGACGTCTTCGCCACTGTCGGGATCCTCGATGGTTATGGTCGGCGGATTCGAGTCGTCCAAGCCCGAGCCCTCGGTATTGGTGTTGCTCAAAACAGCGCCGCCCAAGTCCGTAATGGCGTTGACGGCATTAGCACCAGATATAGTAGCCTTGAGGTTAGCCACCCCAGCGGCCAAGGCGTTGGGTGTAAAGGGATTGACAGTATTATTGTCAGAATCGGTCGAGGTGCTGAAAGTAAGCACGTTGCCACTCACGCTAGTAACGGCTCCCTTGTATGTAGGCTCGCCCGCGATGCCGATACTGGCAACCTCATAAGTCGGCGCAGCCACCGTGCCTGCAGCCACGCTCAGGGTTACGGTACCGCTTACTGAGGCAACCTCATTGGCAGCTAGCGAGAATGGAAGAATAGCACCCGTCAGCAGGACGGTGAACACTTTGGAGAACTTTTTTGTATATGTCTTCATGGCCATGAAGGGATTATGAATAAATAAACTAACTCACATGTATATTAGCGGAAATATGCGAAATGTTACGTTTTTTTTTAAGGAATTTTCAACTTAAATCTATCCTAAACCCATAAGTCATTGATGGCAAATGCTATCGAGGAATATAAAAAACTTTATTGAAAGCCAATATTTAACTTAAACGTTAGCCACGCCCCCCCACAAACTGAAAGTAGGTTTGGGAACCATACCCAAAGGCTTGGACGGAAGTTCGAGAAGTCGTGCAACGTTTCGGGAAGAAAGGTAAGGAGGAAAAAGTAAAGCATGGCCAAGCCGAGGGCGATTGAGGCATTCAGCATGGTTTCCCGTCGTCCTACTCGTAGCGCCAGCGGCAACGCCACCAAGGCCAGACACAGGGGGGAACACCCGAGAGCAAGATTCTTGTGCAGCAGCATGCCCGCTTGCAGGCGTTGAACCGGGTTCACGGCGTTCTGATGTAGTTCGAGAAGCTCGCCAAAGCCAAGACGCTTGATGCTTGTTCGGGGGGATGCATCCTTTATGGGCAACTCAAGGGGTTCGGACCAAGACTCAAAAGAGACGAAGGATCCCCCTCGTGTCTTGCCCGCAACTGATGAATTGAAGTCACCCTCAAGGTCAATGCCGCTCAAATGAAGGGAGAGGACGCCACGTTCGGGATTGCTCCGAACCTCTGCGGAACGCGCCAAAAGCACAGCGACAAGGTGCTCATCGGCACCGCGAAAGGCGATACGCAAGTCGCTCCATACCTCACCGTCCACCTTGCCGGCCGTCAACATGCATTTAGACGCGTCCGCTCCAAGCAAAGAATGAATGCCATCATAAGAAGAATTCGTGACCACACTTTCGTCGGTAGAAGGCAACTCGAAGACAAGAACGCCATCGCGCTCAAGAAGCAAATCTAGGCTATTGAGTACGATTTTCGCTTTTCGCTCCTCGAAAACTGCCCTA
>CAZWTI010000151.1:0-2859 GCA_964637065.1 uncultured Puniceicoccaceae bacterium | reverse complement strand
GATTGAGCCTCGTCGGAAACGGCTGTGGTGGTAAATCCGATTCCCATGTGATAACTGATGCCGGGTTCGCCCGGAGAGTTAATCTCGCGATCGGCGAACTCGGGGACATAAACGCGGGACTCGATGCCGACGGAGGTCTTGAGGTCGAGCAGCCGACCTGCCGCGATGAACTCATCGAGCCCGTCGAGGCAATCGAACTCCACGATGCCGGCAACCGCCAAGCCGCGACGTTTCGCCTCCAAGGCAAAACGACTCGGTGAATATCCTCGGTAGTTATAAGAAAAGAAGGTGTGGGCGTGTACGTTCAGTATGGATTTGGACTCGGGAAAACTTTCACCGACACAACTTTCCAAAGCTTGTCGACGAATAGCGTAGTCGAAGTCGTCCAAAAGATTTTCAGGCATCGAGAAAACTCCTCAGGCTTCGTCTTCGCCGATGCCGAACTGGTCGGCCAAGGCAAGGCATTCGTCAAGGCTCTTCACCCCATTCGTACAGGTGGGATCGGAAAGAGATGCGGCAGCCGCACAAGTTCCTGTAAGCAGGCATCGCTCGAGTTCCCAGCCTTCGTGAATACCGTAAAGGACACCCGCGCAGAATGCGTCGCCGGCCCCGGCTGCTCCCGCAACATAGCCCTTGGGCAGGGAGAGCGAACCTTGCCAAGCCTTTTCGCCATCGGAGCGACGCGCGAAGGCACCCTCGGGGAAGTGAATGGCCACGAGTTCGCGGGCCCCGAGTTCCAAGAGGCGCTCCGCAGTTTGCTCGACGGCGGACTCGTTCAGCTTTTCGCCATCTCGGATGGCAATGCCGGTCACCTTGCCAGCCTCGATCTCGTTGAGGATGCAGTAGTCCACATGCTTGAGGGCGGGACTGACTATTCTTGCGAAGCGATCGCTATCCTCGCTAACGACGTCGAGGCTAGTCTTGAGACCGGCGTCCTGGGCAGAGGCAAGGAGAGCGGCCCCGCGAGTTCCGTACTTTTCGTCATCGGCATCGATTGCGTCCAACAAGAGCAGGTAGCCGAGGTGAAAGATACGGGCGGAAGAGGAGTTGAAGTCCAATTCGCTCCCATCCCACTCGGCATTGGCACCCCGACAATGAAAGAAGGTGCGGCGACCGCCGTCCTTTTCCGTCATGACGTCTGTGTAGGAAGTGAGGGCGTTTTCGTTCACTGCGATAAACTTGGGATCGATGTCGTGTCGGCGGCAATCCTCAAGAATGCATTCACCGAGGGTATCCTTGCCCACAAGGCCGGCGCCCTCCAGCGGAAAGTCGACACCGAGCTTGGCCAAGTCGAGCAAGACGTTGTAGGGTGAACCTCCGGAACCCTGCGACTGACTGTAGATGTTGGCGAGTTGCTCGTGCTTGGGATAAACGTCTATGATCTTCACCTGATCGATGATCCAGTTGCCACCGGCGAGGATGCCGCATCGGCCTTCGGGTGTGGGTATTTGTTCCATGGGATTTATTGGCAATTGGGTTCTGTTATTGAACAAGCTGTCGATTTACGTTTTGGGTTAATCTCGATTCTACCTTCTTCCCCTGCAACGCAATTGCTCCCTTCAATCAAGAAAGAAAAGATTCCATGGGCGCAGAACTCCCTCGCACAGTAGACGATCTAAACACCTTAACCGATAACGTTCGATCCACTGCGGAAGCTGCCCTTGAAGCGGGCGGAGGCCTGTTGAGACTGGCCCCTGCTGGGTGCCTCGTTCCTTTCTTCAACCCGGCAAGCGCCTAAAGCTCGACCCGAAAGACCTGTACGCTTTCGGTCTGGATCGGGGCGGTATCGATGAATGTTGGTTCGGTTCCACCACCAAGGCCGCCAACGAGGGAGGGGTACACGACGAAGGTCTCAGCTACGTCGTCCACGCCGGCCAACGCTTCACCCTTCGAGACGCAGTCTCCGAACTGGTCGCCGACCTCATCGGCGAAGACATCTGGAACAAGTACAGTCGCTGGCCAGTGTTTTCCAAGTTTTTCGACGACATGGGTCCCATACCCCATCATATGCACCAGAATGCCGAGCAAGCAGCCCTCGTGGGGCAGGAAGGCAAGCCCGAATCCTACTACTTCGCTCCCCAGCACAACAATGTGGGCAACAACTTTCCCTACACCTTCTTCGGACTCAACCCCGGCACGACCAAGGATCAGGTCCGCCGATGCATCGCAGACTGGAACAAGGCCGACAACGGCATCCTAGATCTCTCCGCCGCACATCGCCTGAAACCCGGCAGCGGTTGGCTCGTGCCCCCATGCATACTGCACGCTCCGGGTTCCCTTTGCACCTACCAACCGCAATGGGGTTCGGACGTCTTCGGCATGTACCAAAACCTAGTCGAGGGACGCGAGGTGCCTTGGAGTCTCCTCGCAAAGGATATGCCTGAGGACAAGCACCAGGACATCGACTTCATCGTCGGCCAACTCGATTGGGAGGGGAACGTGGATCCCGACTTCAAGAACAACCATTACCTGGAACCCATCCCCGTCGCCGACACAGCCACCGAGGGATGCGTCGATCGCTGGATCGTGTATGGTCGCATCGAGGGCAAGCAGGACTTCAGCGCCAAGGAACTGACCGTCGATCCGGGAGCCTCCTGCACCATCAGGGACGGCGGCGCCTACAGCATCATCGTCGTACAGGGCGACGGCAAGATGAACGAACTCGTCCTCGACTGCCCCAAGATGATCGGTTTTCGCGAACTAACCCGCGACGAGATTTTCTGCTCGGCCAAGGCGGCCGTGGAGGGCGTGCACTTCGAGAACCCATCTCCAACCGAGCCCCTCGTCATACTGCGCTACTTCGGACCCGAGGCCAATCCGGACGCACCTGAAATTGGTGACGCCTAAAGGCAACTCTCG
>CAZWTI010000150.1:0-10326 GCA_964637065.1 uncultured Puniceicoccaceae bacterium | reverse complement strand
ACGTCGAGGTGCTCAGCAATGGCGTATGGACCACTTTCTGGCACGACGGGACTAACAAGGACATAACCAAAAACGCTCGAGCCACCGCGAGAGCAGGTTCAGGAATTGCCGGAGCCTTGTCACCCGAAGACATATCGATCGCAAGGGGCGCTATTGCAAACGTAACCAATCCGCTGGTCGGCAAAAATGGCGTCGTGACTACTCAAGCCCCACACGGCTTGAGGAAGGGTTTCATCGTAACCATCTCCGGCGTCAAGGGCTACAAGACAGATGCCAACGAAACCGACAAATGGCAAGTGAACGAAGATGGAGACAAGATTGCAGATGGCGAAGGTCTTGTCATCAATGCTGCGGCTAACGGCTTTTACGAAATTACCAACGTCACTTCAACAACCTTTGAGCTAAAGGGAAAAAGCAACAATGCAGACTATATCAATGGCACGGGCAAATGGTCCACTGGATCTCCAGGAGAAGGCTACACCTCCGATGCCTATCTGATTTTTGTCGGCGGGGGCGGATCCGGAGCAAGGGGAGTCGCCAAGGTGTCCGGCGGCAAGGTTACGGGAATCAGTCTCACTGATGGCGGAGCCGGCTACCTGTCCGCCCCCAAGGTCGTGATCAACTCTGGAGGATGGCGTCGCGTGGGCTCCGGAAACACTCCAGTCAACGATGCCCTAATTCCTTCAGGAGCAGGAATACTATTAGTTAGGAACCATCCGAACGGAACGCGTTCGCGCCTTCGCATCGCAAACCCTATAAAATAAGGAGGTGCCCAAGACGGGGCAAACAGCTCCGCCTAATCCCAAACTTCCTGAATGAAGTTTGACACGTCCTCGGTAAACAGAACGACACGGGATACGAAGAAGGTGAGAGGAAGGGCAAGAAGTACCCAAAAGATTCGCAGGCTCAGGACACGCTTCATCAATAATGACCTGCAGCAGGGATTTTCAGTTGAGGTTCAGCCTCTGCATGTTTTCGCCTGTCTAATTTTACTCACGGCGACCCTCACTGTGCAACCAATGTAATACCTTAGAGTATTTCCGCTTTGGTTGAGGTTGAGAACCTAGATTTTTCGATGCGCCACTTCGAGATTCCAACCATCGAAGAACGTTTTCATAATCCGGTGGGCTTGAAGAATCGTCGGCGGTTGTCAAAGGATTGTCTCTGCCGAAAAGCTTGCGGAGAGCTTCATATCGGTATTGCTCGGAGGCATCGAGGCCGGAAGTCCCTTCCTGCGGTGTCTTGAGAAGCTCGGCGATTGCATCGTATCGCCAAGGAACATGATGAGCCAACCCTACAAGCGGACTTTCATCTAAGTAGGTCTTCAACTTGGGTTCATCCGAAAGATCACTCTGGCCTAGGAAGAAACCGTCTTCAGCTGAATCTTTTCTTGGACCACGGGTCAGCCAGTCGCTAAGGTGAAGGTAGCGTTGATGAGAGGTCTCGGAAGCCGTTTTCCCTTTACGGCGTAAGGAAGAAAATGAGAGTGAAAGCCCGTTGTCATCAGAATGACCACGATTGACGTTGTCGGAATTCCGTGAGTGAGCGAGGGTGGAATTCCGCCGATCAGTAATAAGGGAATGACCTCCCGAACCTAAATCTTCAGGAACGGCGATACCCGAACCCGATACCTGTAGCGGCAACCCAGCTTCCGGAAGCCCTGCGGAAACCGCTTCTCCCTGCTCGGACTTTTCCGAAGCCTGAGCTTCGGTTTCCAGAAAAACGGATTCAAGCTTTGTCTTCTTTTCCTTTTTCGGATCGAGGATACGCGAATCATCAGAACCGTCTCCGGGAGTCCCCTCCGTAGTACTGAAATTGTCAAAGCCTTTGCCAGTCTTATGTCCACCAATCGACTTCACGTTAGGCAGGCGACTTAATTCGGTAATCGAGTTCTCCACAACTTTAGTAGAATCGGACTTTTCAGAAGGATCGGGTCTGGAGTTCTTGTCGAGAGAAGCAAATTGATAGATTTTCTCTGGCAGGTCTGATGGAGGGGGAGGCTCAATGGAGGCAGAGGTTGGAAATTCGCGATCTTGGTTTTCACCTTCGAGTTCGAATTCGGATTTGTCGGAAATTCCTTTTCCTTTCGAATCGAAAAGGTGCGAGAGTGATTCGTTATCTAGTGCCGATCCTGACAAATCGCCGCCATCGGGAATTGTGGGCAGGGACTCATTGCTGGGCGGACCTTCCCGCTTTTCGGCAACTTCGGATTTTGACTCATCTTTCGAATCGGAATCCTGCCCATCCAATGAGCGTACAGGCACTAGAGTTCCTTCTCCTTGACCATCCTTGCGCACGGCGTTTTTTTGCCCTTCATATTCCTGATTTGTTTCCTCGGGAAAAACTTCTTCCCCAGTATCATCCTCGGAGGGTTGTAAAATATCAATTTGGGAAGAGGGGACGTCAGAAGAATCAGACTTTGTCGTCGCGCAATTGCAAAGAAGGGCAAAAGCCGCCAGAATAACTACGTTTTCAATCCAGCTGAAACTCATGGCGCCTCGGGTTCGGACGGACCCGAATCAGAGACCACCTGGGGGAAACCGGAATCTGCGGAAAGAGGATTGAGGGCCTCAACCATCAGGTCGACCGTTCGACGAAGAGCTAACCCACCAGGTTCTTGAGTTCCAAGCGTAAGGGAAAGAAGGCCTTGATTCTTGTCCATTCGGCGGTGACGGAAGTCCTTGGAACGAAAGATCTCAAAACCTCGGGACTTCGCAAGATCAATACGTTCGAGAATATGAACCACGGTATTGTAATCAAACTTCTGAGCAAAAAGCTCCATGAATTCGCCCGCAAAACCTTCAAGGGCAGCGGCATTGTCCCCGTTTCTAGCTTCCTCCAACTCGCCAGCCACACGAACGCCGAAGCCCTTGTCTAGAACCGGCTTGTCATATATGTAGCGGCCGTCAAGAACCACCTCTCCTTCATTCATTTTCCCCGAAAGGAGCAAACGGAAATCAATGAAGCTGCGCAGAGCGGAATAAAGACCCTGTTCATCTTGTTTTTTCGGAATACCTGCGAAGAAGCGTTTGGTATCGAAGGAAAGGGCGAGGTCGAAATCCCCTCGAGCAAGATCTGCGAAAGCATCATCGGAATCTGGATCGTATGGACCGGCTTGAGAGAAAATCTCCCTCAATTCCACATCGAGAAAGGCTGGGGACGGGATATTCGACCACCATGAGGTAAGAGCCACGAGACAATTATCATCAAAGCCTATGGAAACGTGTTCGCTCTTGTGACTGACGGCAACATAACTAGGTGAAACATTTTCCACCACTCGCCATTCAGGCGAGGCGCTCTTGAGATCAAGTTGCCGGAGAACGAACTCCTTTAACGCACCTGCATCCTGCAAAGGAAAGACCAAGGCAAAGAGAACGTCACTGTCCCGCTTGGCACGCTGAAGCTCTCCCGGAAACTTCAGGAAATAAAGAAAGCGACCCTCACTCGACACCCCACAGGACTCGGGATCCCAGCAGACATTACGGACAAAAGGAGCGCGACGGACAAAACCGTCGAGAACCACCTTCGGGATTCCCACTTCCTCCATGGCTCGAGCTCCCGAAAAGGCAAATGCGGAAAAGGCTTCCTCGGGCAAATATCCAAAAGCCCTTGAATCCTTCAAGCGAGAAGACCCGGTAGACCCAAGGGAAGAACGGGAACTGCGGGAGGAATCGGAAGCCTCATTCCCTCCAAAAAAACTAACCCCTCCCCAAACAACGGCAATTCCCAATAAAACATAGAGAGGCACCATTCCGAACCTAGTCAAGGCTCCGCCTCCGGAAACCTCGCCTTCTTCACCCACGACACCTGAAATAGGCAAAGTCCCACCACCGGCAATCGACCCTCCCAATCCTGCACCCTCAAGGCCCTTTACTCGAAGAAGAGAGGCATTGAAGGCCACTACAAGAGTCACCGCCAAGGGATCGAAGACAACCACGAGGATAAGGATGAACCACTTCACAACGCGGTTCACTGCTCGAGCAGTGGCCTCTCGCAAGGCTACGGGATCGCCCGTGGCCTCTGCCTCCGTCACCGAGGAGTCGAAGGAGCGGGCAACAAACTTGAATGAGCCAATGTCGGTGGCTCTAATGTCAGCTTCCAACTTCAGAATCTCCTGCTCCGCATCCTCCTTCTTGGCTAGCAATCCAGATTTCTTTGCCTCAAGCTCAGCCGAACTGTCCGGACCGAAACTGCTCTCGGTTTCGCTGAATTGAGTTATTGTTCGACTGGCCTCGGCAATTTCCTTTTCCAAAACGGTGATTCGCTCATCCACCGAGGCTCGAGCATTACGTAGGTTTTCCAAGGCGGCCTCAATGTTGTCCGCCTGCTCTGCTCCACCCGTAGTAATGGCAGTAATTCGCAAGTTGGCCGTGCTTATTTCCTTTTGAAGGGCCGATATTCGGATATCCTGGGCAGCGTGACTACCCGCGAGATCTTCACGGGCCTTCTGGGCATTGGCGTTAAATGCAGTAATTTGGGCCCTAAGGGATTCCCTTTCGGGTCCTTGAGTCTCCAGTAATTGGGCCGCCTTCTTGAGTCCGTCTTCCTTGAACAAACCTCCGGGTCCCTTGTCTCGATAAACCTTAACAGCCGCATCCAGAGCGGCAATGCGCTCGTTGATCTTCTCGATTCCAGCTATCTCGGTAGCGATGCGCTTGTCGGTTTCCACCTTCTGCGCGACTTTCTGCTCCTCGAGTTTGTCAATCTCACCGTGTCGTCCTGTGATAAAGCCCTCGAGACGATTTTTTTCCGAACCTCGACGTTCTCGTTCGCCAAGAATGGTTTGCTCCGTCTCGGAATTCAGGCGGATCTTGTTCTCCTCGGCCGCACCTATATCCTTGCGGCGTTCAGCAATGTACGCCTCTAGGCGTACGCGCTCATCCGCATGCTTTTTCTCACGGAGGATGGACCCCTTTTCACCCGATTCACGATAGGCTGCGACTTGACGCTCATATTCTCGTTGCTGAAAGCGCAAACTGGAGATTTGCTTTTCGTAGCCCTCCACTTGGCTAAGCGTCTGGTCAAAAGCTTGGGTAAGGTATCCGTAAATTCCTGCCGAGGTGATGCCGACAAGAATCACGACAGCGATCATTAGATAAGCCCGCAAAGTCTTGTGGCAGGTGTTCCAGTGCCGATATAGGAAAGAAGCCGCAATAAGCTTCCCGAACTCCAAACTGGAAGCCATTATGATGATCGGTATCGTGAAGGCGCTGACCGCGCCAAAGGTGAGCGCGATACCCCGAACGCTAAAGTAGGCCGCACAACCGGCAATAAAAAGCGCGGCGACTCCGATCAACAAAGTGAAAACATTCATATGCGGTCGGGATATACTATATAAGTCCTCCCAGCCAAGATGGAAAGGATATTTTCTGAGAATGGTGGTTTTTTTATGACTGGATGCTGGATTTCAGGAGTTTTCACGATGCAACTTCACACTCTCCTTTAGAGACGCGTTCAAGAAAAGTTTCCGGCGTTTGCCCCTCCGGATCAGCTGCCTCCCCTAGGTGCTCGAGACTTCTGAGCCCGGCTATGAATTCAACCTGATCCAGCCTTAGATTAGAAGGCGTCACTGTCAAACTCCGCAATGGCATCTCGGCGAGAGGCGAGAATTCTTTCACCACAAGCCCTGTCAAAGAAAGCTTCTCGATGGGTGAACCCGCAAGGGGTGAAAGATCAGTCACTGCAGAACCTGACAGACGGAGTACTTCCAGAGGCATGCCTTGAAGCGGAGAGAGGTCGGAAACCGGCGTGCCGCGCAATTCCAACTTTCGCAAGGGCATGCCTCGCAGCGGTCTCAAACTGGTCACGCTCGTCCCACTCAAGTCCAACTCCTCCACGGGAAGTTTTCGCAGTGGATCGAGGTCATCTACCGGTGCCTTGAGGAGACTTAGCCTTTGCAGCGAAAAAATGGACAGGGAACGCAAGTCGGAAATGCTCGTGAAACCCAAATCGAGGTCCGCCAGCGGAGCCTCGCAAATAGAACTCAGGTCACTCACAGGCGTCCTACGTAGATTCGCTATTCGCAAGGGACTGACCGCCAAAGGAGAAAGGTCGGCAATCAAAGTTCGGGAAAAGTCTATCCATTCCAGAGGTGCCCCCGCTAGAATTGTCACATCGGAGACAGGACATCCGGCTAACGACAAACCAATCAGGTTCAGATTCGCCAAGAAGGAAAGATCAGTCAGGGGAGAGTTGGACAAGTACAACTCCCGAACAGGCAAATCTTGAAGGAAAGATGGATCGAACGCATTGAAGTCAAGGGGGGTCAAACCTAGTCCGCCGTGAACGATCTGCACACGACAAGGAAACCCCAGGCGTTGCAGTTCCTCCTCACAGGAACGAACCACTTCGGGAAAGGGAGCCGAGAAATCGCCTTCCTCCAGTAAATCCACCGCAAACTCCACCACAGCCTTATCATAAAGCAATTTTTGCTATGGAAAGCAAGCAGGCTTCGATTAACTCAGCTAAAAAGCTTTACCACGGCAGGGTTACCCTGTTTCCCTTTTAAGCATCCTCAATATTCAAAGAATGAACCAGTTGCCTCAGACCATTTTAACTCATAAGAAACATCTTGCGAACCTCTCGGGGTAAGAAGGAAAGTCGTTGCCGGAAAATGTCACTGCCCATGAAAATCATTGCGAGCATCGTTCTCATTATGAATTCCCTCTGTCTTTTGCGTCTGGGCTTACTTCCCTCGATTTTTTTTGGCCGCAATTATGCCCTCTACAAAAGGAACTTTTGGGTTTCTCTTTCAATGGGGATCATTTTTAGTTTGAGTGAAGGCCTACTCGTTTGGATTCTCATAACAGATCCACCACTATCGCAATGAAAACCTCAAGTTCCATTATACTACTATTTATTTTTATGTTGGGGTTTGGCGGATGCGGCGACAATTCGCCACCCTCTCCGACTCCACCAGTCGATGAAGACAACAAATCGATTCCGCCTGAAACGAGCTCCTCGAATTCCTCGATTCCCAAAGCATGGTTCGGTCCTCCTGCAGATTCCGATTTCATTCTGGCTCTTCGTCCAAACGACATCACAACCGGCTTGCAGGAAAGGTTTGTCGAATGGATGATAGGAGATCTGGATGGGAACCTTTCTTTTCCCCAACCCATCCCACTCGGCGCATTCTCAGCTGAAAACCCCGTTTATCTTTATTCAAAAGGAGCCGAGACGGGCATGGTTGGGCAAGTGCCCCCAGTAGTTGACGACAATTTGACTATCCCCGGATTCACCATTGCCGAGAGAGACGCCCGTCGAGTAATTGTTTCCGGGGAATCAAACGCATCATCAGGAAAAGCCCAAGCCATCCTAGTCGGCTTGATTGAAGGGCAGTTTGCCCGCAACCTCAAAGCCTTCGCATCGCCCGAAAGCAATTCGTCGGCAGCCTTGTTTCTGGGCAAATCCTCTATTTCTATCAATCTGCGGTCCACTCTCGGCAACCTCGCCTTGATAGTCTCCGGCCTCGGTCCTCCATCGGCTTCCGTTCCCTCGCCAAAAGCACAATGGAACGTCGTGCCGGCAGAGTCTGCGGCATTCTTTGGGTCCACCCGCTCGAACGTCCTCCTTGATACCGTTACCAGTTATCTCCTAGAAAAAATGCATGCAGACCTTGGCGGCGAACACAATGCCTCCCGGTCTTGGGTGCAAAACCTCGCGAACCTCCTCGATTCCGGTGGCGCCGCCGGGCAAACCTTTGAGAACCCGACCGGCGGCACCCTCTTCGCGCTCGTCCCGCCTGCCGACACGAATGCTTCCTCCGCCCCCTACCCCAGTCCCGCAAGCTTTGAGAATGCGGAATCCGTCTTCCTCGTCGACTTCCCAAAACTGGGACCAATCCTTCGCTCGGAGCAATCAAGCCTTCTCGACCATCCAACGGTCGCCCTTGCCTGCGAAAGAGCCGGGCAGTTGACCTTCCGTGGTGGTCCACATTCTCTAGAAGTCCGTCTCGGCTGGATCGACGACTCCCGCGACGGTCTCTCCATTCTTTCCTCTTTTCTCGAAGAACTTTCCACGCGACTTCACAGCAGGCGATTCTACACAGCAGTTCTCAAGAACGACTTGGCTACCGTCCAAAAAACTCTCGAGACAAAGAACAACGCTTCGCTTCACTTGGTCGGCAAGATTTCACCTCTCCACTTTTCCGCGTGGCAAGGGAAACTTCCCACGCTCGGCATGTGTCTGCATCTAGGGATGAGCGTCGACCTAAGCGACGATTCCAACCGCACCCCCCTCCACATGGCTGCATGGAGCAGCAATCCCGACGTCGCGCAATTGCTGCTCGACTACAACGCCACGGTGGACGCCCGCAACGCCACGGGAGGCACCCCGGCAATGGAAGCCGCCCGCATCGGCAATCCCGGAACTCTCGACCTGCTTCTCTCTTCCGGCGCAGACCTCAACGCAACCGACGCCCGCGGCAACGGTCTCGTGGAGTACGCGGCCTCCGGAGCGCACAAATCCATAGTGTCCATCCTCAAGCGGCGCGGCGCCGCGGTTCGCAACCCCATGCACGTCGCAGCCGGCATAGGCGACCTCGCAGCCCTGCAATCCCTCGTCAAGGAGGCCAACGCAACCGACGCAACCGATGGATGGGGAGCCACGCCCCTGCTTTTTGCCGCAGCGGGTGGTCAAGCCAAGGCATTTGCCTACCTGCTGGACAAGGGAGCGAACCCCCGAGCCAAGGACGAGATGGGCCTCACCCTCGTCCACGCCGCAGCCGCATCGGGCAACGGAGAAATCCTCTCCAAGACTCTTTCCCTCGGACTGGACGTAAACGCTCGGCACTCCGAGCGTGGAGCCACTGCCTTGGATTGGGCCATGGCCCGCAGGGACGCCGCCGCGACCAAAAGCCTGCGGGCCGCAGGCGGCAAGTCGGGCCGGCGGCTACGATCCCAGTAGCGGCAAAACCTGCCCTACCCTTCCTCTCCCTCCGCCCAAGGCAGGGCGTGATCCCCGCTCAGGGCCAACTTGGTCGACGGAGAATCAAGCTCGAAAGTGCTCCAAGGTCCGGGTCTGTACGGATATTTGTCGAGCATCCTCTCGTCCACCGTCACTCCCAGTCCGGGTCCGTCGGGCAAGGCAAGCTCACCGTTCACGGGACGAGGCGCGTCGGGAGCCAGTTCGTCGGACAAGGGATAAGGATACATCACCCTCGGATCACGATGGGCGTAATCGGGATACTCCAGCCAAGCGGCCGTCTTCTTGGGAAAGCACGCTCCCACCAAGGCATCCGCCACAGTCTCCAGAGCCGTGCCCCAGTTGTGAAAGGCGAAGGCAACGTCCGCCTCCTCGCAAATCCTCAGGATTTCCGTTAGACCGGCAAACCCACCGTGGTGGGAAACGTCGGCTTGGGCGAAGTCCACGCAACCTCCCTCAATCAAGGCCCGAAAGCCCTCCACTTCGTGCTCGTGCTCCCCCGCCGCCACGGGCACGATAGCCTTCTCGCGCAACCTCGCGTAGGATTCTCGATCCTCGACCGGCAACGGTTCCTCCAGCCAAGTCACCCCAAGTCCCGACACAGACCGAGCCACTTCCTCGATGGTCGCGTTCCCGTAGGACTTGTCGCCCATTCGCCACCATGCGTGAGCATCCATGCAAATTCCAACATCGGGACCCAACGCCTCCCGCATCAGTTCGACCGTCCTCACGTCCTCCTCGGGACCTAGGGCGGGCCTGTACTTGTATGCCTCGTAGCCGCCTTCGCACACGGCTGCCGCCTCAGCCGCGTATTCCTCCGCCGTCTGGTACATGCCCGCGCTGCCGTAGCAGCGAACCGTCTCCTGCTTCCTGCCTCCGAGGAATTCCGTCACGCTGCAACCTTCCGCTCTGCCCCACAAATCGTACAAAGCCACCTCCACCGCTCCCGCCGCGGCAAATGCATCCGGCCCCGCCTTGGTCACCGCCTCCGCCACGAAACCTGCGGGATCGCCTACCTCGCGGCCGACAAGCAGTTCGCCTAGGACCTCGTTCACCAACTTGGCCGTCGATTCCGAAGCCGCTCCGGGACCGAACCCCGCAAAGCCTCCCTCGGCCGTCACCTTCACGTACAGGGCGTCGCGTTTCAGAATCACCCGTCTGCCTCCGTGAAAAGGGAGCTCCACCGGCTTCGGCATCGGACAGGAAAGAAGAAAGGCCCCGACTTCCGTGATTTTCATGGCTTGCAAAAGGAATAAAAAAAGACTCCCGCGTGAGCCGTTCGTCGCGTACTTAGGTTCTTTGACCTTTGAAGGTCTAGGTGGGTACCCTCGCGACGCCTTTTGTCTTCCGATTTACGGCCTGACAGCGGACGCCTGTCGACAGGTTCCCTTAATTTAAGAGAGT
>CAZWTI010000149.1:0-2896 GCA_964637065.1 uncultured Puniceicoccaceae bacterium | reverse complement strand
ATGGCTGGCGTCTCAAGCCAATGCACAAGCTGATCCTCGCCAGCGCCGCCTGGAGGCAAAGCTCGACCTACGACGAAGCCAAGGCGGCCAAGGATCTCGACAACCGATGGCTGTGGCGATTCACCCCGAGGCGACTGGAAGGCGAAGTGATCCGCGACAGTTTGCTCAGCGTCAGTGGCCAACTCGACAAGGCCATGTACGGAAAAGGCACCTTGGACGAGAGAAGCAAGCGCCGCAGCGTCTACTTCTTCATCAAGCGGAGCAAGCTGATCCCCACGATGCAACTCTTCGCCGCCCCCGAGCCGCTGGTCAGTCAAGGACGACGCCTCAGCACCACCATCGCCCCGCAGGCCCTCATGTTCATGAACAGCCCGAACGTTCGTGGATACGCAACCGCCTTTGCCCAAACCTTGGCGAAGGAAGCTGGCGATGATCTTGGGAAAGCGATCTCAGTTGGTTACCAAACTGCCTTGGGGCGCCAACCGGACGCCGATGAAACGGCTGCCACCCTCACCTTCCTGCAAACTCAGGAGGCTTCCTACCATGAGGCCAAGCAAGCCAACCCACCTCTGCTTGCCTTGATCGATCTCGCTCAGACCTTGTTTGGGTTAAACGAATTTAGTTACCTAAGATAACGTCATGAATGATTTTCTTTCCCATCCCATGAACCGCCGCTCGATGTTGTCGCGCTGCGGCATGGGTCTCGGCGCCCTCGGGTTGACCGGCCTGCTGCACGACGATGGGTTACTGGGAGCAGCCAATCCCCTGGCTCCCAAGCAATCGCATTTTCCGGGGCGGGCCAAGTCGGTCATCTGGATCTTCGTCAATGGCGGTCCCAGTCACGTAGATACTTGGGATTACAAACCGGCCCTCGAGAAAATGAACGGCAAGACCTTCGAGGGGTTCGACCGCTTCACGGGCTTTTTCGCCAATGCGGTGGGCGGGCTAATGAAAAGTCCGTTCGAGTTCACTCCCCGCGGCCAATGCGGCAAAATGGTATCGGAAATTTTTCCCAAGCTGGGCGAACAAGTCGACAAAATGGCCTTCATCCATTCCGGGCACACTGAGTCGAACAACCACAGCCCGGCCCTCTTCATGATGAATTGCGGCTTGCCACGCATGGGTTACCCCTGTGCCGGGGCATGGGCCACCTACGGCTTGGGCTCCCCGAGCCGAGACCTTCCCTCCTTCGTGGTAATGAGCGACCCATTGGGACGCGGCCTTCCCAAAGGCCATGCAGCCAACTGGGGAGCCGGGTTTCTTCCCAGCGTGTACCAAGGCACTCATTTTCGCCCGAAAGGTGATCCAATCGACAATTTGCATCGGCCCAAGGAACAAGACATCTCCCGGCAGCGTCGCCAGCTCGACTTGCTGACCCAACTGAATCGGCATGACTTGAAAAAGAATCCTCATGAGGAGGAACTGGCGGCCCGGATCGAAAGCTTCGAGCTGGCTTATCGCATGCAAACGGCGGCTCCAGAGGCTCTTGACCTCGCCAATGAACCCGAGCGCTTGAAGGAGCTTTACGGCTTGAACATTGGAAAATCCAAGCACTTCGCGGCCCAGTGCATGATGGCTCGCCGCCTGGTCGAGCGCGGTACGCGATTCATCCAGATTTATTCGGGCGGCATGGCGAACCAGCGCAGTTGGGACGGCCATAGCGACATCAAGGGGAACCACACCGGATTCGCACAGGAAACGGACCAACCCATCGCCGGTTTGCTGACCGACCTTGCTCAACGTGGCCTGCTGGACGAGACCTTGGTCATTTGGGCGGGAGAATTCGGGCGACTGCCCGTTGCCCAAAAAAGCGGCAAGCCCGGACGCGACCACAATCCGCACTGCTTCACCGCCTGGATGGCAGGCGGCGGCGTGAAAGGTGGCATTTCCTATGGAGAGTCCGATGAAGTCGGGCACAAGGCAGCCGTCGACAAGGTGCACGTAAATGATTTTCACGCCACTATACTTCACCTTCTTGGGCTCAACCATAAGCAATTGACATACAGGTACGGGGGACGTGACTTCCGCCTCACGGACGTGGCTGGGAAAGTGATTCGTCCTATCTTGGCTTAGCCTTGATTAGATTGTTATTGTCCTTACGCTAATTTCTTTGACTCCCCATGTGTCTAGCCTAGCCTAAAAGCATGAGTACCTTACAATTGCTGAAGCTTGGCTTCCTCATGACCGGGATTGTGGCGACGACTTGGGCGGCATCGGATTTCGCCGGCGGCAAGGACTTGGAGGCGGCTCGTCAGTTTTGGTCATATCGATCGTTGGGTGAAGCTAAGGTTCCCGAAGTCAAGAACGAGTCATGGGTGCGTACGGAAGTCGATCGCTTCATTTTGGCGCGATTGGAAGCTGCCAAGGTGGAACCCAACGAGATTGCTTCGCTGCAGACCTTGATTCGTCGTGTCAGTTTCGACCTTCGGGGATTGCCGCCCACGCCCGAGGAAGCAGAAGGCTTTGAGCAAGACGCGAAAAACGACTTCTGGGAAGCTTATGAGAAGCTAGTTGATCATTTCCTTGCGGATTCGGCTTATGGTGAACGTTGGGGGCGTCATTGGTTGGATCTTGCTCGTTTTGCCGAAAGCAATGGCTACGCCTTCGACAAGGATCGTAAGAATGCCTTTCGGTACCGCGACTTTGTTATTCGGGCGCTTAATGACGACATGCCTTACGATCGTTTTATTCGTTTGCAGATGGCAGGCGATTTGCTGAAACCTGATGACGTAGACTCCATCGCCGCCACCGGTTTTCTCGTGGCAGGTCCCTTTACCACTCAGCAGACCCAGAAAGAAAGGGAGAGAAGTCGCTATGAACAACTTGATGACGTTATACATACTATAGGTACCTCTCTCCTCGGTCAGACAATTGGTTGCGCGCGTTGTCACGAGCA
>CAZWTI010000148.1:0-11563 GCA_964637065.1 uncultured Puniceicoccaceae bacterium | reverse complement strand
AATTACGGGAAACCATTCATAACTTGCGGGAACAACTGGTAAACTCGAAATCCAGGGAGCAGGAAAACGTCCAAAAAGCAATGGCTGCGGGGAATAATGAAATTCGCCAGTTGAAAGCCAACCTGCAACAACTCAGAGAGGAATTGGAGAAAGCTGACGGGGACAAGGACGAAGCCGTCCAAAAAGCAGCCTCGGAGTCACAAAAGGAAATTCGCCAACTACGAGAAACTTCACAAGCCTTGCGCGATCGTCTTGAGCGAGTAAAAGCGGAAGAAGACGAGAAAGTGCAGAAGGCCGCCGCTGATGCGGGAATTGAAGTCCGAACCCTGAAGGAAGGGCTGTCCACTTTGCGCGAGGAATTGGAGCAAGCTCGTATCCAAGAAGAGGAAGCCGCCCAAAAAGCTACATCTGCTGCGGCCGATGAGCTTCAACAACTAAAGGGTGCTTTGATGGTTGCAAGGGAAAGGCTGGAGCGAGCCAAGATGGACGAAGCGGATCGAGTACAGAGAGCCGTCTCAGAAGCAAATTCTGAAATTCGCACCCTGAAGGAAACTGCAACCGGCCTGCGAGAAGAGTTGGAACAAGCGTCGATTCGGGAGGCAGAAGCCGTTCAACGAACGACGAGCGCCTCCAATGACGAGATCACACAGTTGAAAGGATCGCTCTCGCACCTCCGGGACCAACTTGAAAGAGCCAAGGCGGACGAGGCGGATCATGTGCAGAGAGCAGTGATGACAGCAGAAAATGAAATCCGATCGCTTAAAGCCACCACCACCACACTCCGAGATGAACTAGACAATGTTCAGGCGCGCGAAATGGAAAGCGTACAAAAAGCCATGGTTGCATCTAGTGGTGAAATTCGACAATTGAAGAGTTCTCTGCAAGCCGTACGTGATCAGCTGGAACGAACCCAAGCCCGTCAGGATGAACGCGTACAACGAGCAATTGCTGCAGCTGATAATGAAGTGAGAACCCTTCGCGAAACAACAACTTCCCTTCGCGAGGAGCTCGAGGGGGCGCAAGCCCGAGAGGCAGAACAGGTTCAAAAGGCTGAGGCTACCGCGGCAACTGAGATTCGACAACTGCGTGAAAGCCTAGCGATAGCGCGCGATCGGCTGGAGCGCTCGGTCCATGAAAAGGACGATGCTGTCCAACAAGCTTTTGCTCGCGGAGAAAATGAAATTCGACAACTCAAGCAAAGCCTTGGACAGTTGAGGGAAGAGCTGGAGCACAAGGACATCGAACGTGAGGATGCCGTTCAGAAGGCTGCCTCTTCAGCAACCAGTGAAGTGGCGCAAGTAAAGAAAACTGCTAGAGCCCTGCGTGACCAAATTGATCGCGTTCAAACAGGTCGGGAGGAAGCAGTGCAAAAAGCAATATCGGAGGCTTCCTCGGAAATTCGTTCTCTTCGCGAGAACCTTGCCTCCCTCCGCCTCCAGTTGGAAAAGGCCGAGGTAATTCAGCAGGAAGCAGTACAAAAGGCAGTTGCCGTTCAACATGGAGAGGTTACTCACTTCAAACGAATGGTTAACGCATTGCGCGATGAATTGGAAATGAAGGGAAATTTACACGATGACAAATTGCAGAAAGAAAAGCAGTTGAAGACAATGGAGTTCAAACAACTTCAAGAAACCATTGTCGAACTGCGAGAAGAACTGGAAAAGACCCATGAAAACTGATCTATCAGCAGAATTCGCCGACTCCCGTTCCCAACGCACGGAGCGCTTTGCAAAAATGCTCCTGCAAGTTACCAATGACCTCGCCAAGACAAAATCACTGGACGAAGCACTGGAAACGTTGGTCAACATTACCACCTCTTCCATAGGGGCAGAACGAGGAACGATTTTCCTTAATGACAAGGCTACGGGAGAACTTTACTCAAGAGTGGCGCAGGGAAACTTCCGCAGGGAAATACGTATCCTGAACACAAAAGGCGTGGCGGGCTGGGCCTTTTCTCGCGATCAAGGCGTTATAATTCACGACGCCTACAAGGACGAACGCTTTAACAAAGCCGTAGACGTTCGTACGGGCTTTCGCACCAAAAGCATTCTCTGCGCTCCACTTCGCACAGTGCGCGGAGACAAAATCGGGGTCTCCCAAATCCTGAACAAAATCGAAGGGGAATTCACCCAAGATGACCTCGACCTACTCGAGGCGATGACGGAGCAAGCTGCCATCGCGATTCAGGGGAACATCATAGTTGAACAAATCGAGGCCGCCCGCAAGCAGGAGTTGGAGTTCCTCGACGTCGTCTCGCAAGTCTCATCCGAACTGGAACTCACACCCCTTCTGCAAAAGATCATCAGCACAATTTCAACGATGTTGGATTGTGAACGAGCGACCCTATTTATCAACGACGAAAAGACCAACGAGCTCTACACCGAAGTGGGGGAAGGTCTCGACGAAAAATCCGTAATTCGCTTCCCCAATCACCTAGGCATCGCAGGAGCTGTTTTTGTATCGGGCAAACCCGTCAATATCCCCCACGCCTACGCCGACCTGCGATTCAACCCGAGTTTCGATAAACAAACGGGGTTCTTCACCCGTTCCATCCTCTGTATGCCGGTGTTGAACAAGGAAGGAAAGACCATCGGCGTCAGCCAAGTCTTGAACAAACGCGGCGGCTCCTTCAATTCCGAAGACGAGAAACGCCTCGGTGCCTTCACCTCCCAAATCTCCATGGGAATCGAGAACGCCAAGCTATTCGCCGACGTACAGACCCAGCAAAATTATTCAGAGAGCATCCTCTCAAGTATGCACGATGCCGTCATCACTCTGGACGAGGAGGGTGTCATCAAGACTTGCAACCTTGCCGGAATGCGCATCTTCAAGGTCCCCATTCTCGCCGACGTGATGGGCAAAACGGCAAGCGACTTCTTCTCCGGCCCGAACAAATGGCTGGCAGATAAACTCAAAGGTGTTACGGAAAAAGACGAATACCTCGACGCCGAGTTGAAGGTGGATGGGGAAACACTGTCCGTAAACATTTCCGTCATGCCCTTGCTCGGTGAGAAGAAGGACATCCTCGGGGCCATGATCATGATCGAAGACATCAGCTCAGAGAAGAGGATGAAGTCGACAATGTCCCGATACATGGATCCCGAATTGGCAGACCAGCTTATGGAAGCGGGTGATAGCGACGATTTCCTCGGGGGCAAACAGAGTGTTGGGTCGGTGCTTTTCTCTGACGTTCGCAGCTTCACTACGATTACCGAAGAACTCGGAGCGCAAGGCACCGTTAAGCTCCTGAACGAGTACTTCACCATAATGGTTGACTGCATTACTGACGAGGGCGGGATGCTCGATAAGTTCATCGGTGATGCCATGATGTGCATTTTCGGTACTCCCGTCCCTCATGACGACGATCCCGACCGAGCAGTTCGCGCAGCCATTCGAATGATGACGGACTTAAAGGTCTACAACGACAAGCGTGCAGCTGAAGGCAAGTTGCCGATTGATCACGGAATGGGTATCAACACCGATTCCATTGTTTCAGGTAACATCGGTTCGCCCAAGCGTATGGACTACACCGTGATCGGTGACGGCGTGAATCTGGCTGCCCGCATCGAAAGCGCCTGCAAGCAGTATGGCGCCCACATCCTAATTAGTGAATTTACCCTCAAGGCGGTCAAGGCCACCTACCGGACCCGGCAGGTGGACTATGTAATAGTGAAGGGCAAGACCGAACCCGTCGGCGTGTATGAAGTCCTCGATTTCCACGACGAGGAATCCTACCCAAATCTGGTTAGTGCACTCGGCATCTTCAACGATGGACACCGCTGCTGGAATGAAGGGAAGTGGGACCAGAGCACCAAACTCTTCAAGGACGTCATCAAGATCAACCCTAAGGACAAAGCCGCCAAGCTCTATATTGATCGGTGCGCCCACATGAAGAAGAACCCACCAAAAGGAGATTGGGATGGCGTGTGGATTATGAAAACCAAGTAAACTTTCTTACTTCTGCCTTTTTACCTTTTCCCCTTTCACCGCCCTCACCCAACTTCAAGCAATGAATGCGGCCCGCAAGCACCTTGAGCAAGCTATCGAGATCAACCCCGAATATTCCGAGGCTTACTACAAGCTCGGGTTGCTCCTTAAGCGAGAAGGTCACGCAGAGGAAGCTCTTGAAAACTTCCAGAAAGCGGTTTCGTTAAGCGGGGATTACGCCGAAGCGCAATGCGAACTGGCAATAGCTCTCGCTGAAAAGGGTGAACATGAAGCCGCCCGCAACCATTTTCTCAATGCCCTCGAGATCAATCCAAACTACGCAGATGCTTATTTCCATTACGCACTGCTTCTTGTCGATCTAAATGACGTCGAGGAAGCCAAGAACAACTTGGAGAAAGTAACCGAAATCAATCAGAATTATGCCGAGGCTTATTATCACAAAGCCCTTCTCCTAAAGAACCCAGATGATTTCGAGGAGGCCCGAAAGAATTTTGAAACTGCTATCGATATACGTACTGATTATGTCGACGGCCACTATTACATGGGTAAGCTTCTATCCGGCGGAGTAGCCACTAACAAAGAAGGCGTTATCATAGACCGCACCGATCTCCCGGAAGCCAAGAAACATTTTCTTCGTGTGCTAGAGTTAGACGGAAACCACGAAAAAGCTCTCTACAACCTAGCTCGAATTCTTTCTCGCGAAGAAAAATATAAACAAGCCCACGAACGACTCCAAAAAGCCTTGGAAGTCAATCCCTCCTATTCGAAGGCCCACTTCCTTCTCGCCCATGTCTTAACTGAGCTAAAATCCCCCGCCAAAGCCAAGACACACTTCGCGTTCTCCATCGAACACTACGAAGACAACGCTCCGGCCCACTTTCGACTGGGAGTCATTCTTTCTGAGGCAGGGAAAGAAAAAGAGGCCAAAGAACATCTCCAGAAAGCCGTAAGCCTTAACCCCGAACACGCCGAAGCTCATTATCACCTTGCCCGAATCTTGACAAAGAATGAAGACCCCTCCTCAGCCAAGAAGCATTTTTTCAGAGCCCTTGAAATTCAACCTGAATTCGCCCTTGCCTACTATCATCTCGCCCATCACCTCGAAAGCAACGGTGATCTGAACGAAGCCAAGGTCCACTTTCAGAAAGCCACTGAAGTGGACCAAAACTTTGTGGATGCCTATTTCAATCTCGCAAGAATCCTAAAATCCCCTGCCGAATACGATTCGGCGGAGCGCAATTACGAAACCGCTATCGAGATAGACGGTACTCACGCTCGCGCTCACTACTGGTGCGCCAAACTACTCTCCGGGGGCGAACGTCTCACTGCGGATGGGACGCTCATCAAAGAGCCAAGGTTGGAGGACGCCGAACTTCATTATCGAAAAGCCATTGAAATTGATCCCGAATTCGCCAAGGCGCACTTTCGTCTAGGTCTACTGCTTTGCGAGACCGGGCAACATGCAGAAGCATACGAGCATTACGAAAAAGCACTCCATATCAACCCGAACTATGCGGAGGCACATTATCAAGTTGCCGTCCTTATGATGAATCCTGTCGCCTTTAAGTCAATATCGGCAAAGAGCACAAAAAACAACATCTCTCGCAAGGCAAATACTCGAGCCAAACCAAAACCTTCCAAACGCAAGTCGCTAGCGAAAGCTAAACCCAACCCCGCTCGGAAAAGGAAATAGTGCCGCCGAAGTCGATTGCCGTGAACAATTCCGAGGCATTGGCTCACCTCGAGAAGGCAATCGCCCTAGATCCCAACCATCTACAAGCACGGCTTGCACTTGCCGAACTTCATCGTCAGGGAAAGCGTCCCAAGGAAGCCAAACGTATCCTCAAGGAGACGATCAGCAGCAATCCCGATATGCCTGTCGCACATACTGCACTTGCCAAATTGCTGATCGGCGAGGGGGAAAACGAGCAAGCTCTCGATCACCTGCAGGCAGCGGCGGCGGGGGATCTGGACGATCCGGATTCTCGGTTTCAAATAGCCGAACTTCTGGCCGCTAACGGGAGGGCGAAAGATGCCGCCGATCAACTGACAAAAGTGGTGGAACTGGATCCTCTCAATGGCGAAGCCCATTACCGACTTGCCGTACTACTAGAACATCCCGATGACTTCGACAGGGCAAAACTCCTGTTCGAAATTTCAATAGATCTCTTGCCGGATGATTCGAGGCCCGTATTTAAGCTTGCCCAATTGCTGGATCGAGGAGAAAAAACCGATCGAGAAGGCAACCTGATCCGGGAACCCGATCAGGGCACGGCCCGTCGTCACTATGAACACGCACTAAGCCTTTCCCCCAATCACGGCCCCACACTTCTCAGGCTCGGTTCCATGCTTGAACGGGACGGCGACATGAGGGCTGCCCATCGTCACTACAACCTTGCGTCAAAGATCGAGAAGACCGCTGGAGAGGCCTTTTTAAGACTGGCTCACCTTTCCCGGTCCGCAAAGAAACAAGATAAGGTCAAAAAATTCCTCTCGCTCGCGGCAAATAAAGAAAATACACAGGCCCAAGCCCTCTTGGAACGGGCTGAAATCTTTTTCGAGCAAAAGAAATTAAAAGCAGCTGAAGAGGACTTGATCGTTTCCCTAAAAGCATTCGAAAGGGATGAGACTCAATTTCATGAAAACTCCAAGGTTGCTGCCGAAAACTCAAATTTTGTCAAGGCCCGCCGGTGTTTGGAGGAGGCGGACGACGCGCGTCGTTCAAGGGCACCTGGCATGTTGCTCATGGCAAAAATCAAGATAAGTGAAGGGGAAGAAGAGCTTGCGATTAGTCAATTGGAAAAGGCGAAGATAATTTCACCGAGATTTGCCCCCGTTCGTTACGAATTGGCTGTTCTTCTGGACAAGCAAGGTCGAGGTGATGATGCAGTCAGCCAATACGAAGCTACTGTAGAGGCAGACTGGGCTTATCCGGATGCTCACTTTCGATTGGGTGAAATCGCCCTTGCCGCAAAACAATTCGAAAAAGCAGAGATGCACTTCCTAATAGTCACGGATTTGGATTCCGCCCATAAACAAGCCAAGACACATTTAAAGACAATCGCAACCACAACCAAAGCCACTTCAAAGAAGCCAAAAACTTAAAAAAATTACCGTGGATTGTCCTTGCGGAAGGCAGTAACGCTGAAAGGAAGGCTGCACACATACAATACGCCCAAGGAAAATAGAAAAATCCATGGCTCCTTGAGAAACACGGCGACACCCAACGCCACAGCCAAAAGCACTAGGACTGCTTGGTTGCGAGCCACTTGGAAACGTACGTTACGAAAAGAAAAAGTTGGAATGCGGCTAATCATTAGAAGAGAAATCGCAACCGTCCACCCCAGAACCCAGACAGGATGTTCGGCCACAAGAAAATCAGATTGAAAGCGTTTGAGGATAAATTCCATTCCCATCGGCATCATAACTAAACCCGCTCCGGCAGGTGCGGGAGCTCCCATGAAGTAAGTCTTGTCCTTGGGTTTGCTTTCTTCCTGCATGACGTTGAAACGCGCCAAACGCAGAGCATTACATGTGGAAAATCCCAAAATGGGAATCCAGTACCACCCAAGCAGGTACTCAGAGCCACTGTCAACTAAAGGGTATCGAATCCAAAGAAAAACAACTAACGCCGGGGCCACGCCAAAACTAATGGTATCGGCCAAGCTGTCCAGCTCCGCTCCGAAACGAGAATGGGCCTTTAGCAAACGTGCTGACAAGCCGTCAACAGTGTCGAAAGCAGCTGCCACGAGAATGGCCAAGACAGCTTTTTCCCATTCTGCCTCTATTGCAAAACGCATACCATAAAGGCCGGCACAAAGCCCAATTGTTGTAAAAATGTTTGGCAACAACCTCGGCAGGGTAAGTGACCGGCCGTTCCTCTCTTGGCTTTTTTCTCTCATCAAACGAGGACTGCCTCTTCCGCAAAACACCTGCGCGGAGGAACCAGTTCAGCCCCGTATGAACGATTTATCAAACGATGCCAGCTTTCAGCTTCGCGCCTATCGTAAGGATCTGTTATTGCTGCGATCCTGCACTCACGAGTATCCGTAAAAAAAAGCATATAGTGATCGCGAAAAGGTTCGTTGAGAGGTTCGTCCAGACAGGCAATCGGTGTACCATTCTCGATCTCTCGGACAAGAGGAGCCGTTGCCTTCGTCGTCGAAATGGAAATCTCCACGGAAACAATTTGGTGCATGGGACTAGTTGGACGACCAAGAGACTCCCAAGTTTGCCGAAGAGGCTGAAGAAAACGTGATACGGTGACGAAGATTCGGTCACCACGCCTCTCGACATCAATGACCGTCTCCCGACCTCTGGCGGGAAAACGAGAAAGCCGAAACAACCACCCTCCCGTATTGGGTTCCGGGAAAGGCAACGCAGCACCTAAGAAAGAAGCCTGCCGCTCCAGTGCGTAGGGATAAGAATCTACCGCAGTCGCTTCAGACATGTCTTAATCTCTAAGAAGAAAATACTCGCGTATGCATAATAAGTAAAGCATGTTCGATACCGGATTCTTCTGAAACACAAAGCACTCATTGCGTTTGCCTTTTAAAAACTTTTCACAAAGTTTCCAAGAAGCATGAGTTTCAAGTTGTCCAGTTTTTGGGTGCTGGCCGTCTCGACAATGTGTCTTTCTGCTTGCTCAAAGAAGTGGAATCCAGACGAGCAATTCTCAAAGCAGAAGCGTGTTCAAGAGGCGAGGAGGGTTCAGGTTCATGCAAAGCTAGAACAACAAGCAAAGAACAACTTAATTGAGATTGAGCGAAAAGTACTTGTCAAGGTTCGTAGAGGAATGCCTTTGGCCGAATTAGATAAATTGATGGGGTTCCGCTTCGAGGTTCTCGCAAGTCTCCCCACTGCACATTCCACATGGGAAACTAGAAAGTATCGAATGGGACAATTAGTAGCTTCGACTTGGGGGACAGCCTCCCTCGAATACGATTTCTGCGAGAAAGATCGAAACCTTTTTACGGTGACCTTGGCAAATGCCATTGTACGCGAAATCGAATACTGAACACTAAAGTTCAGCTGACAAGCAATACAATTCTGCTACTGTTTTGCTTTCTTGATCGGCTTGCTAAATGTGAGCAACAATTTAGAGGTCGACCCTCCACTATTCAAAGTGGGAGTAACGGAAACGAGACGCCAACCTCGCTCGCCTAGCTTGTTGCTCTCTACCTCAAGAATCTCGGCTAGCTTGGCAGATTGATCGTCGCCGCTAACATGCAACCCCTTGGTGGCAAGAAGACAAGTCTTGTAAGCATATTTCATAATTTCAAACGACTAAGGAGCCAAGATATGAGGAGCAACGACATATTATGCAAAGCCCACTTGCCATCGTTTATAGGTTTCGTTTGGCTAGGACATGTAAGTGAGCAGACAATTAATACAGGAAACGCCATACGACAGCCCTTGGACAGTTCGTCAAAGAGTTCGACGCATCTTGTGGGAATTATGCTGGACTCTTTTTTGCAAAGTTACCCCAAAGCCATTCAATCCTTGGCGACTACTGGTTCTGAAGGCTTTTGGGGCCAAGATTGAAGGTACACCTTTCGTCCACCAGCGTGCTAAAATTGAAATTCCTGAAAATCTGACACTCCGCCACAGGGCCTGCTTGGGGGACGGAGCAGTGGTGTATTCTCTTGGGCCGATCGAAATCGGCAAGGGAGCAACCATCTCTCAAGAAACATACCTATGTGCAGGAACCCATGATTTTAACGATCCTGCCCTACCGTTAAAAGTAAAGCCCATCTATGTAGGAGAACAAGCCTTTGTGGGAGCCCGAGCCTTTGTCTTGCCAGGAGTCAGCATTGGTGCGGAAGCCATTATAGGAGCCTGTTCTGTGGTAACACGGAACATTCCTAAAAAGACAACTGTAGCAGGCAACCCTGCTAAGCCTACAAATGGAAAAATTGTGGCCGAGAGAAATTCTCGGAACTAACCCACCTTGGCGGGTTTAGATTTTCTGGCGGGACCTTGCTTGCCGTAATACTTGTTGTAGTATTTGTAACGGAAATATCCATAACCGTAGTACCCAGAATAATAATAACCAGGAGTCTTCTTCTCTGGCAGGTCATTCAGCACTACCCCAAGGATATTGGCTCCCGTTTCCTCTAGATTTTCAAGAAGATTTTTTGCCACTTTACGAGCCACTTTTCCGTAACGTGTTACAAAGAGAATTTCATCGACTTTACGAGCCATGGCTAGGGAGTCAGGGAAGAGACCAATTGGTGGACTATCAATGATGATAATATCAGCATTTTGTCTTAAACTGAAAAGCATAGTGTCAAACTCTGGCTTTTCTAACATTTCAGTAGCCGCTCGAGTCTTCCCTCCTGAAGGCAATATGAAAAGGTTCGGATAAATTTCAACGAGTGAACCACTCCCTGAAAGATCTGGTGGAGAATTCGAATCCGCCCTGGTCTCATTGATGAGCGTAAGAAGACCCCGATCGTTATTAACGCCACAAAATTTGTGTAACCCTGGTCGGCGCAAGTCATAATCGATCAAAATAGTTTTCCGCCCATGATTAGCACAACTGTAAGCCAAGTTGGCAGCAAGCAGACTTTTGCCTTCGCTGGGGATGGCACTGGTGATGAGGATGGACTTGGGGTAATCAGTCTTAGAGTTCATCTGGATGCGACTGTACATGCTACGAAACGCCTCCGTAAGTCCGTCATCCAATTCATTGCCGACAATGAGGGGCCGATCGCTCTCCTTGACCTCGGAAATTTTTGGAATTCCGGCAATAAGATCACGTCCAAGAAAAACTTCCACATCCCATGGAGACTTGACCCGGTTATCGATGAATTCAAAACAGATGGGTATTAGTACGAAAAGAACCACGAAAATCATCAACCCCTTCTTGTGAATCTCAGGTAGCTTCGGGCTTATTAAAATCCCTGGATAGGCAAGATCTTTTTTGTGAAGAGGATCGTCTTGCTCACTTGGCAATGCCAACTGAAGAACAACTTCCTGCAACCGTCTTTGAATCATATCGGTGGAACCACGCTGGACAGTCAGCTTTCGTTGAATTTCCTCCAGTCTCGTTTCCATTTCACTGAGCTTGACCGACTCTTCCTGCACTTTAGCCATAGCTGTTGCGAATTCAAGTTCCTGTGCCTCCAAATGATGATACTTGTCCTTCAAATCCTCGATTGCAGCCTTTACCTCTAGTTGAAGCATCCTTTCGACATCCAGAATTTGCCGGGCGTTTTCTATCATCTTCGGATGACGTCCGAGATATTTTTGCTCAAACAAAGTTCGTGTTTTTTCAAGTTCGAAGAGTTGTTTATGAAGGGCGGGAACACTACCAAAGTTTTCAATGGCATCGATTTCGAAATATTCCTTGATAGCATCAATATTAGCATGGATATTTTCAGTGGCATTGGCATTGGCACTTTGGACATCGACCCGGGTCTTGATTTGGAGAATTTGGCGTAGAAGAGAATTGATGCGGACTTTTTCAACCTTTGCCTTGGTAATTTCTCCATGATAGCTGCTTTTTCTTGAAGCATTGTCCAACCTAACATCCTCAATAAAAGGTAGATCATTTTCACGTTTGTACTTGGCCATCTCACCAATTACTTTGGCCTCACTACTCTGACCTTGC
>CAZWTI010000147.1:0-9301 GCA_964637065.1 uncultured Puniceicoccaceae bacterium | reverse complement strand
CGACAAGTGAGGTTGCGCAACTTGGGCGGATTGATGATTATTGATTTCATCGACATGAAGAACAAGGGGGACCAACGCAAGGTCTACCAGCGCATGAAGGCGGCCATGTCCGACGACAAGGCCAAGCACAACATTCTCCCGATCTCTCAACTCGGCATCATGCAGATTACGCGTCAGCGACATGAGGAGAGCAACGCCAGTGGTATCTACGATGGCTGTCCCTATTGTAGGGGGCGCGGGATAGTGAAGTCACCGAGGTCGGTGAGCATCGAGATTCAACGCCGTATCATCAGCTCGGTTCGCAAGATGCGGGTAGAGCCTTTGCGTCGAGACCTCAAGTTCAAGGTCTATCTCCACCCGACCACGCTTCGCCGTCTTCGCGGGCCCGACGCCTCCCTCATCCGGCGGATGGAGAGAAATTATGATTTCACTTTGACTTTCGAGGCGGCGGAATCGTTTCACGTGGAGAATTTCAAGGTGATTGACGAAGAAACCGAAAAGGAAGTGCTCTAACTCCCCGGGCATGCGCTTCCTTGCCGCCTTCGACAAGTTCAAGGATTCCCTTGCCGCCGACGAGGTCTGCAGTCTCGCGCGCCGTACTCTGCACAACTGCCTTCCCGGCGCGGCGGTTCGCGAAACCCCTCTGACCGACGGGGGGGAAGGCTTTTGTGAAATTCTGACAAAGGCCTGCGGGGGGCGATTCCTGAACTTTGTCGTAACCGGGCCCATGGGAGATCCCGTTGAGGCTTCCGTCGGCTTTGTTGCTGTCGAAAAGCTTTCCCCTCAAGTTCGAGAGTTGGAGGAGTTTCCATCCTGTGGCGAGCTTGCTTTGGTTGAGATGGCGTCGGCCGCCGGTCTTCAGCAAGTGTCTCTTGGCTTGCGTGACCCTTGGACGGCCTCCACCCTTGGAGTGGGCGAACTGCTTCGACGCGTTGCCGAAGAAGGCGCCGCGGCCATCCTCCTTGGAATCGGCGGCAGCGCCACCAATGACCTCGGCCTTGGCGCTTTGCGCTCCCTCGGTCTTCGTTTTCTTGATTCGCAGGGTGGTGAGGTCGGAAACCCTTGTCCGAATGCATGGTGCCGGATATCGTGCATTGACGGAGAATTGCTCACTTTGCCACCTTTGATAATTGCTTGTGACGTTGAAAATCCTCTTCTCGGACCTCACGGAGCCGCAGCCACCTATGGTCCCCAGAAGGGATTGGACTTGGTTGACCTGGATCGAATGGACCGAGAAGCCGGACGCCTTGCCGGTTTGTTGACGAAAAAATTCATGCAGGGGGATGACGTCCTTCTTGAACCCGGATCGGGAGCCGCAGGCGGAATGGGGTTCGGGATGCGAGTGGCCTATGAGGCGCGCTTCGTTAGAGGTTTTGGTTTGGTCCGGGCGTGGCTCGGCTTGCAGGAAAAAATTCTTGAATCTGAGATAATCCTTACAGGGGAGGGATGCTTTGACTCCTCTTCTCTCGATGGAAAGGGTCCCGTAATGGTGCTGGAGGAGGCTGCCAGACAGGGGAGGGAGGCTTTCTTGCTTGCGGGTTCGGTGGAACAAGGGGTTGCCAAGGCGACCGAGGAACGTTTTCCCCGCGTCCGTGTTCTTTCGATTTCTCGCCCCGAGTTGACCCTTGATGAAAATCTCGGTCGTTCCCGAGAATTTTTCGAGCAATCCTTGCGTAAACTAGTCGAAGAGGAAGAATGGAAGATCCCGTGAATGACGAGAAAACCGCTGAACTAGAGGATCGGCGTCGACGCATTCGTCGCGTGAAGAAGTGGCTGCGGCCATTGCCGCGCCGAACCAACGTGCATCGCTACCCCGTGCTCAAGTGGTTTGCCGGCACGGCACGCAGGCACTCCTACTTGTGGTCGTTTCGCACCAGGCAGATGAGGTCGGCCATATTCGTGGGCTTGATTATCGCCTTGATGCCTCTGGTGGGCCTTCAGATGTTCCTAGTTTTTTTCCTCGCTCTCGGATTTCGGGCAAACCTTCCCGTCATTGTGGCTCTCCAGTGGATTTCCAACCCATTGACCATGGGACCCATCTATTATGCCGACTACAAGATCGGCATGGCCATCATGGAGTTGTTCGGCGTCTCCCCGGAACCCAACCCGCTTTTGCAATCGAATTATGACTGGACTCATTTCGAGTTGGTGGACATTGTGGATTTGCTGGATACCTTTCCACCAATGATGCTGGGCGGCTGTACCTTTGGAATCTTTGCGGGCTTTTTGGCCGCATCTTCCTACAAATGGCTCGCCAAGTGGTCCAAGGGGCCTTACGTCTTGATGGAGAAGGACGGGAAAGCGGAAAAAGAAACTCTACGGGAGGAAGGTGGATGAAAATCAAGGGTGCGGGACGAATGGCCGGAAAGGCCTTGTTCATAGGCGCGATTCTTTTGTTTTGCTCAGGAACGCTCATCGGCGGCGCCAAGATTGGCTTGGGCATCGATCATCTCGAGCGTTCCAAGTTCGGCATCCTGAATGGCAAAAGGGTCGGCCTGCTCACCCATCCTGCCGGACGCAATGCAGTCGGGGAAAGCTCGATCGACGTTCTAAGGCGTGCCGTGAACGTCCGTCTTGTGGCCTTGTTCGGTCCCGAACACGGTATCTACGGCGACGAAAAGGCGGCCGTGCCCGTGGACGACAAGATAGACGCCCGCACCCGACTTCCCGTCTTCTCCCTGTACGGCAAATTCCGAAAACCCACCAAGCAAATGCTTGGCAAGATCGACGTTCTGGTCGTCGACCTGCAGGACGTCGGCGTTCGTTGTTATACCTACGTAAGTTGCATGCGTTACGTTATGGAGGCCTGCTTTGAGAATGGCGTGGAAGTCGTCGTGCTGGATCGCCCCAATCCCCTTGGCGGGCTACTCGTTGATGGTCCTCCGATGGATAAGAAGTGGATGAGCTACGTGGGGGCTTTTCAAGTACCTTTCGTTCACGGCATGACCATTGGGGAACTTGCGCTTTTCGCCAAGAAGATGCCCGGAGTGCTCAAGGTGGAGGAAGGCGTCAGGCGGCGGGGAAAGCTTTCCGTCGTGCCCATGCTTGGTTGGAAGCGTTCCATGACTTGGCCTCACACGGGTCTCAAGTGGGTGCCGACTTCTCCCAACATCCCCACTCTCGATTCCGTGGCGGGCTATCCAATGACGGGTCTCGGTGGACAACTCGGAAAGTTTCGTCACGGGATCGGTACGCCTTACCCTTTCCGCCTGCTGACCTTTGAGGGGCGATCCGCAGCTGAAATCAAGGGAGCTCTCGACGCCCTCAATCTGCCCGGCCTTTCCTTCCGTATCAAGACGACCCGAAATTCCAAGGGAAAGACGGTTTCCGGAGTTTATCCCATGATCACCGACTGGAAGCGTTGGCAGCCAACGGCCTTGGCCTTTCACATGATGAGGCTTTCGGCCAAATGGGAGACTCCGCAACCATTTGGCGCCGCCCCCGGCTCTCAGGCCACGCTTTTCAACAAGCACGTGGGTTCCACGGCTTGGTGGAGCGAGCTTTCCGTAAAGGGTGCCCGGGCGGACGTCCAAAGGTTTCTCCGCAGATGGAAAGCCGGGGCCGTTCAATTCAGCCGTTCCAGCCGCAGATTCTTTCTTTACGACTAGGGCGAGGTGTCGTCGGTCAGATCGCCTTCTCGCCTTCCTTCATCGCTATCGGGCCAAGTCTTCCTGTGAAAGTACCCTTAGGTTGTTTCGGGTGAGGATGTCGATGGCGACGTCCTCGTCCTCCAATCCCATAGCCAGTACCGGCCTGTCGTTCGGCCAGGAAAGAAAGGGATAAACGTAGTGAATGTTGATCTCCGCTTGCAGCAGGGCGGACGTCACTCGATTCAGGGAGCCTTCGCCGTCAATCTCGACAGCCACTATTTTCCTTTCCGAGTGGGTGATTCCCATTCGTTGAAGAATTTCTCGGGTTTCGTCGGGGTAGTTGGTCACCATGCGAATCAGGGCGCTGTCGGTGGTGTCGAGAACGGAGATGGCCATTACGTGAACGTCGGCCGAATTCAAGGTATTCACCATGTCGTTGAGCCACCCCACCTTGTTTTCGGCGTGGATGACGAATTGACGAAGCAATTCCCTGCCGGGATTGCGTAACGTGATTCGTTCGGCGCCGGAATCTGACATGTTTGACGAAAGGGGGAAGAGCTGAATCAAGAAGTCACCGTTTCAACTGAATCAAAACGATATTCGCTTTCTCCCGAGTATCAAGCCTTTATGGAAAAATAGAACTTCAACTTACCTGAAACGAGGCTTGCCTTCTCGGCGTGAGCGCAAACCCTTGTTGTTTGATATCATGGTCGCTGTACGCATTCATTGCATTGCCCTTGCCGTTGTGACGGTGTTCGCGGCAACCCTGATCACCGCCTTCGGGGTCTCGGGTGATCGACTCGCCAAGGCTTTCGTGCCTGAACTGCGCAAGTTGGCCGATGGCGGAGATGCCTACGCCCAAGCCGTTCTTGCCCTTTCTTACGCCAACGGCGACAGGGGGCTGGCTCTTTCCATCGCCGAAGCAGAGAAGTGGGCCCGTCTCTCGGCAGCTCAGCAACATCCCATCGGCAAGTTCGCCATGGGCTACCTGGCTCAGAGTCCCATCCTTGGATTGGACGACACCATTCCCGGTCGTTATTATCGTTCGGCATTTGGCGACAGCAGCGGCGACCTCGTCAAAATGGCTATCTCGGGTGATCCCATCGCGTCTTATGTAGTCGGCATGATCTTGACCTCCGATTACCTCCGCCCAAAAGTTGTGCCCGACATGAATCTTGCCGCCCGCCATCACTCTGTGGCGTCCCGGGCGGATTTTCTCCCGTCTGTTTTCCAGTTGGGAATAATGAAAGTTGAGGGCATGCTCACTGAAAAGGACGTGGAGGGCGGCCTTGATCTTCTTGAACGCGCGGTCTCCGGAAACCTTCCGGCTGCTCACCACTACATGGGCTTGGTCCACTTGAATGGAAAGGTTTTGCCTGAAAATCGAGAGATGGCGCTTGTACACTTTCAAAAGGCTGCCGACCTCGGTCATGCCGAATCCATGTTGCTGACTGCCGAATTCTATGCTTTCGGGATTGTCACCCCTGTTGATCTCTCCCTAGCGAAGCAATACGCCCTGCGTTCGGCAAACCTCAAGCAACCGAAAGCCAAAGGCATGCTGCTTGAGATTGAATCGGAGATTAAATCCCTCTCCCCCGCCGGTTCTCCCCCGGCTTACTCCTCTTCCGGAATCACTGATCCCACCCTCGCGGATCCTCCAGTCGCCCCTCCTCCACCCGCTGAGATTTCTTCTTCAAATCCGCCGATTCCCCCGCCTCTTCCCTTGAATCCCGGCCCTAAGGATGCTTCTTCGGACCCAACGGTTTTGCCAAGGCCGCCTTCTCCCGGCCAACCATCCTTTCTTCCGTCACCCGACGTTCCCATCCGTCCATCCAACCCACCTTCGGCAATACGTGAATCACCTCCATCCGTCGCCTCGAGTCCAAAGACCTCAGTGGAGGCCCGCGAGTTGGCCAAGCGACATTATACCGGTGTCGGCGTTCCGGTTGACTATGCGGCTGCACACAGGCATTTCCAAGCAGCTGCCGAGGCCGGCGATGCCGAGGCCGCGCGTTACCTGGGCATCATCTATCTTCGAGGAAAAGGAGTTTCCGTCGACAGGCCGGAAGCGGCGAAGTGGCTGCGTCGGGCAGCTGCCGGGGGTGATGCCTTGGCCAAGCGCAACCTCGAGTTGCTCGAGCAGTTGCTCGCTCCTTGAGCAATATTTGTTTCAAATAAGTACACGGTCGGTTTTTCCGGCTTTAGTTTTTCTTCCTCGGGTCTCCTTGACCCATTCCTTTAGGGGCATATAATTTCGTGTATCTTTCAGTTAAGAATGTTTGAACGATTGCTTACCCTTCTCTTGGCATTTTTTTGCCTTCCGCTTTCTCTTTTTGCCGTCATGGGTGGGGAGGGCCTTCTCGAAGGTCCCGAATTGCGATGGGCTGAGGATGGAGAGAATCCGTCGCCTGTTTTTGGTAGGCACGTGGTTCCGCTTCTGAACAAGTCGGGGTGCAGTTCCCGCGATTGTCATGGGTCTTTCCAAGGGCAAAAGGGATTTCGGCTGAGCTTGTTTGGCTACGACTTGACCCTCGACCATAGGGAGCTGACCACTGACGAGGGAAAGGGCCCTAGGGCGAATCCGAAGCTTGGTGAACAGAGCCTCTTTCTGGTCAAACCGCAGGACGATGAGAAGTCACACGAGGGCGGCGAACGCTTAAAGAAGGGCAGTTGGCAGTATCGGATGTTGCATCAATGGGTGCGGGACGGTGCGAAGTACGACCGCAAGAAGGATACCTACTTGGAGCAACTTGAGATTTCACCTGCTGAGATCACCTCGGCGGTAGGAGGAAAGGCAAAGTCTCTGCGGGTGGTTGGGCATTTCTCGGATGGCACCCGGGAGGACGTGACCTCGCTCACGCGGTTCTCCTCCAACAACGCTGCCGTGGCCAAGGTGGATGATGTCGGAGCAGTGACCTTTGTGGGTAGCGGCGACACCTATGTTGTGGCCAGCTACGGTCCACAGGTGATCACCTGTCAGGTGTTGGTTCCGAGGGAGAGTGGTGATAAGGATTTCCCCGAGTTTCCCCCCAGCAATCGCATTGATGAATTGGTTGAGGCCAAGCTGCGCAAACTGGGCGTGCGCCCTTCTGGATTGTCCTCCGACGCAGAGTTCCTGCGGCGTGTGCAGGTGGATCTCATCGGTACCTTGCCGACCGTGGAGGAGACCCGGGCTTTCCTTGCGGACGAGGCCATGGACAAGCGAGCCAAACTCATCGACCACTTGCTGCAGCGATCTGAGTACGCCCTCTATTGGGCTACGCTTTTCAGCGACTGGACGGGCAACAACCGCGTGGTGCTCAATCCCACGCTCAAGGTGACTTGGTTGTGGCACGAATGGTTTCGCGAAAAGCTTGCCCGCAACTTGCCCTACGACGAGCTGGTTGGTGGCGTCATGACCGCCACCAGTCTGGAGGGAAGATCTCTGGACGAATACTTGGCGGAGGTGGAAACGGTACACGGCAACTTCGAAACCAAGGACGGGGCCAAGAACCGTTTCGACGACGGCACCTATGGCCGGCGCAAGACGCTCGACCTCTACTGGATGAAGAGGGGAGGGCAGCCGGAGCAGTACGCGATCCGCACGGCGAGCGTTTTCCTCGGCATCCAAATTCAGTGCGCCCAGTGCCACAAGCATCCCTTCGACCGCTGGACCAAGGCGGACTTCGACTCCTTCACCTCGTTCTTTCGCGTTAGCCGGATGGCTACGCTGAAAGGAGAGGATGCCCGCGGTGTCCGGAATGATTACCACAAGGTGTCCGTCTATCTCGGGCCAAGCGAGCGTTTTGCGGGAAAGGTCAAGAGCACCCCGCCGAAAATTCTCGGCGGCCCGCTGGTGCCTTATGTGGAAGGTGGCCAGGATCCTCGCATCGCCTTGTGGGAATGGATGCGCGCACCCGACAACCCGACCTTCGCCCGCAGCATAGTCAACCGTATCTGGGGACATCACCTCGGCGTCGGCATCGTGGAGCCTTTGGATGACTTCAATCAGGCGGCGCCGCCCTCCAATCCCGCCTTGCTGAACTGGCTGGCGAAAGACTTCATGGCCCACAAGTTCGATCTCAAGCACTTGCACCGGCGGATCCTGAACAGCCGAACCTATCAGCTCTCCCACCTGCCTACGTCGTCCAACCGCAACGATCGCCGCAACTTTTCACATCACGTCGTGCGTCGCATGCCTGCCGAAGTTCTCTACGACGCCATTGCCCGGGCCACAGGCACGGAGCACGAGTATTCCGCATCCTTCGTGCCGCCCGGCACCCGGGCCATCGGCTTGGGAGCGGGCAACGTACTGGGGCGGCGCGACGCGGAGTACGCCATGCACGTCTTCGGACGACCCAAGCGCGAACTGACCACCATCTGCGAGCGGAGCAATGACCCGAGCCTGGCCCAGGCGCTTTTTCTCATCAACGACGCCAACGTACACGCTCGCGTGGCCAATCCCGAGGGTCGCCTGCCGAAATTGCTGGAGGCAAATTCCGACAACGACGAATTGATCGATGAATTGTACCTCACTTGTCTGACCCGTTATCCCAGCGAAAAGGAGCGGCATGTTTTGCGCGATTATTTCGCAAGCGACGTTCCCCGGTTGGAGGCCGCTCAGGACGTCTTGTGGAGCCTTATGAACGTACGTGAATTCATTTTCGTGCCCTGAACCGGAGAACTTGGAGATGCAAAACCTGATCCACCGCCCGTTGCCACGCCGAAACTTTCTGCGAACCGGTATGCTGGGAGGTCTCGGCCTGAGCTTGCCCGAGTTGCTTCGGGCGGAGGCGGAGAGTGGCGCGGCAGAGAAGAAGAACGCCATATTCATTTATTTGGATGGCGGCCAGTCGCAGATGGACTCGTGGGATCCCAAGCCCGACGGCGGCGACGCGGCCGGAGAGTTCAAGCCCATCGCCACCAATCTGGACGGCTTGCAGGTATGCGAGCATATGCCCCACTTGGCCAAGGTGGCCGATACCTATGCGGTCGTGCGAAGTGTCAAGGATGCCATCGCCGTGCACGGTATTGGCATGAAACTGGTGCGCACCGGCAACCGGCCGCAGGCGTCCTTGGTCTATCCCGACGTTGGCTCGGTCATTTGCCGGGAACGGGTCTCTCCGAAAGGCATTCCGCCCTTTGTCTCTTTGCCCGTGGTTCGCACCAACAGCACCACCGAGTCGCCCGGTTACTTGGGCGTGGCCTTCGGGGCGTTCACCATAAGCGGTGACCCCAACGCGGAGGATTTCAGCGTAAGGGCGCTGAAGCCGCCCACGGGCATGCCCGAGCAGCGCTTCAATCGCCGCTTCTCCTTGGTCAAGCAGATCGACCTCGGCTTTCGTGATCTCGACCTAGCCAACAAGGAGCTCGATGGCATGGATCGCTTTTACCAACAGGCGTTCGATATCCTGAGTTCCTCCCAAGCTCGGCAGGCCTTCGATCTCAATCGTGAAAAGGACGCCATGCGCTCCCGTTACGGACGGACCAACGTGGGACAGGCCTGCCTGCTGGCCCGTCGCCTGGTGGAGGCGGGCGTGCGCTGCGTCACGATCGATTTCGGCGGCTGGGACACTCACCAAAAGAATTTCTCGGATATGAAGGACAAGCTTCTGCCGCCTTGGGACCAAGCCATGGCCGCCCTCCTCACCGATCTCAAGGATCGCGGCTTGCTGGATAGCACCGTGGTCTGGAGCACGGGGGAGATGGGGCGCACCCCGAAGATCAACGAC
>CAZWTI010000146.1:0-7795 GCA_964637065.1 uncultured Puniceicoccaceae bacterium | reverse complement strand
TTTCTTGTCATAGGCATGCCCTAGTGCTGCGCCTACCATTGCCCCGATGGGTCCGCCGAACATGCCCACGCCCGTACCGATTAGCTTCCCCCACCAATTCATGATTTTTTCTTTCTATCCTTATTTTTCCTTGGCTTGGGCTTCTTGGGTTCAGGGGAATCCGATCCAATGTCGAAAGCAGGGTTCAACTGCGTCGGTACAGGAGCCTTTACTGCTTTGCGCCACGCAAGCATGGCCGCATGGAGTTCCTTCGTTTTGGCAGGGTTCTTTTTAGACAGATTTGACTGCTCGGATATATCGGTTGCAGTATTGTATAATTCGAGGGCGCCGTCCTCAAAAAACTCTATCAGCTTCCAGTCCCCCATACGAATGGCGGCAGCCGGCGTGGTGCGAAAGTGACCATGACGAGCAGTATATCCCTGAAGATAGGCAGGGAAGTGCCAGTGGATTGCTTTTCGATCGAGCCTCGCATCTGCATCACGCAACAGAGGCACGATACTCATACCGTCCAATTCATAATCTTTGGGAGCGATGGAGCCGGTGACTTCGAGAAGGGTGGGGTAGAAGTCCGTTCCGATAACGTTCTCCCTGCAGATTGAGCCGGGATTGGTAACCCCGGGCCATTTGATAATCATTGGTTCTCGTATGCCACCCTCGTATAGCATGCCCTTGGATCCACGAAGAGGAGCGTTGGAAGTAACACCGCCGTGACCACCATTGTCGGAGAAAAAGATGACTATTGTTTCGTCCGCAAGTTCGAGGCGGTCCAAGGTGGTTAGAACTGACCCGACACTATCGTCCATGCTTTCTATCATGGCTGCGTAGGAAGAGTTCATGTGACCACCGTCGGTTTTTTTCTTTTCGTATTTCGCCTTTAGCGAGGGCTTGGACTGAATTGGCGTGTGTACGGCATAATGAGTAAGGTAAAGGAAGAAAGGCTTGGCTTTATTCTCTTCAATGAACTTGCAGGCCTCCAAAGCGAGACGATCAGTTAGGTATTCTCCACGTTGCGGATTAACTAGATTCGGGTACTTGTAAGGACTGTGGTAGCCACCACCACTGGGACTTCCCCATTCTCGGCCGGCAACGTTCACGTCGAAACCTTGAGTTAAGGGATTCTTGCCAAGATGCCATTTGCCCATCGTCGCGGTGACGTAGCCAGATGCGCCGAGGACCTCGGCGACAGTAACAAACTCGTCGGCAAGTACCGTCGTGTTCTTGATGGGAATGAGCTTGCGATGTTTGGCAGAACCCCGTGCGGATGAAGCGACAGTATAGACGCCGTGCCGAGGTGAATATTTCCCCGACATAAGGCAAGCTCTACTTGGAGCGCAATTAGGAGCGTTGGCATAGGCGTTCATGAAAACCATGCCGTCCTCGGCCAACTGATCAACATTGGGACTTTCGTAGAATTTCGACCCCATAAAACCCAAGTCAGTCCAACCCAGGTCGTCTATGAAGAAGAATACGACATTGGGTTTCCGGGCGTGAACATGCCCAAAAAGGGAAAAGGAAAGAAAAACAAACAATGCCGAAGAAGCAGCTTTCACGTTTCAAGCACAAACATGTACCCCCACAGGGTCAAGAGGGTAGGAATGTTATCTCAAGCTTTCGAGGATGAGCAGGGTTTATCGTCGGGGTGATGACGACAAATTGGACAGGCACGACAAAAGCGAAGGTTCAGCCAGTGACCCGAGGCTAGAGCAAGTCCAGTGCAAGAAGCAAAAAAGTAGTGCTCTATTCCGAGATGAACACCATCGGCATGTACATGTGCCTCGGGACGCAACAAAACAAAGCAAAGACCAATGACGAAGGCCACGGGAACCCAAATTCGCCTATGCTGTGCATAGCCACGCAAAAGGGTAGGGGCAGCAACAAGCAACGATGCAAAAACCACGGTTTGCTCAAAGCCGGAAGACCAGATGAAGGAACCCGCAAGAAGAGGCAAAAATGGCAGCAGGAGAGGAAAAGCGATGCAGTGTATCGCGCATAACAAAGAAAGGGTAAATCCAGTCTTGTCGATTTGCTCCCAAGTAACGGACTTCATTGTATCAAACTAAAAGAATACCGTAAATTGACGAAATGCAACTCTTTTGCGTTAAGGCACATGCAAAGATTATCTTAATGTCGTAAAAAAGTCTCAATCTTCTATCTAAGAATTACCGGCGTGCGTTATTTTCCATTGGCGTAACGGGATTCCCCGTATTCGCGATTACCTGTACGCACCGGTCATCCCACAACTCTATCATATCCATGTCCTTGGCATTAGTCACCTCGAGATCGGGAAGGCCATGCTTCTCAAGCCATGCCTTGATAGGAGGAATGGCTTGTTCGGGTTCAGCTGCCCTTGCGGTAACAATCTTCACCACATAACCCATATCCAGCCAAACCTTCACTCGCTTCAACATATTGGGTACAGGTCTTCCGATGTGCTCAAACCCCTGCCAAGGCTCGGCAAGAGCTAGCGTTCCATCTAGATCAACTCCAATCCACTGCTTCTCCTCGGCGGCTTGGCCGAATTTGTTTTCGTCCGTCAAGGGAAGACCTTTCGTATGTGGAACCGTAACCTCGGGTTTGCCTGAGAAGACGTTTTTTAGGGCTTTGAACACGCTGTATTGGAAACTTGCCCGATTATAGAATGTGTTGCCATCAGAACGGCAAGTCCTTTCCATCCATTTATGGCAATCACGTTGCCCTTGGCTCAATTTCCCATAGAATCGAAAACCTTGCTTTGGTTTGCGGTATTGTGGATGTGCGTTTGGATTCTACGTCCGATCGCAACTCTGCTGCACGAGCTCGGACACGCCTTGCCGGCCCTAGTTTTCACTAAGGACAAAGTAGAGGTAAGAATAGGTCATTCGTTCGAGAAACCTTTAAACCGGTTCGGGAGACTAGGCTGGGCATTCGCCTTACGAGGGAGCTCGACTGGATTCACTGGCTATGACCGATCCTCTCTTAGCAGGCCGGCCTTGGTGTTTGTGATTGTTGGCGGCCCATTGGCTTCGGGATTGGCATTCGCACTGGGAATCTGGACAGTTTTTCAACAAACCGAATATTTCTTATTGCGAATCATCTTCGCGGCTTTCCTTTGTGCAAACGGCATCCTTTTCCTCAGGTCGGTCATACCTATCACCTTGCGACCGACGCAACAGTTCCCCAAAGGTCCCCCTAGCGACGGGCTCGATCTCTTGCGAACTCTGAAGCAAACCAGAAAGTAGCTCAGGACTTATCCTCAAACTGCGTATCGTAGAGGATTCTGTACAGGGAGCAATCGCGATAGAGCTTATCGTGCGATCCATCCGCAATAATTTGCCCCTCGTCCATCACCAAAATGCGAGAAGCCAACTTGAGGGAACTAAAGCGGTGAGCGATAAGCAAGGTGGTCTTTCCTGCGATAAGACGCTCCATGGCTTGGTGAATCTTGTCCTCGCTTTCTGCATCAAGGGACGAGGTCGCCTCATCAAGAACGAGAATAGGTGCATTCTTGATGAAAGCCCGAGCCAATGCGATACGTTGGATTTGGCCACCTGAAAGACGACTGCCGCCCTCACCAAGTTGTTCTTCATAACCATGCTCAAACTCTTTCACGAATTCATCGACATAGGCTTGCTTGCAAACGGTTTCCACGGCGGAATTGGAACGCTTGGTCTGCCCAAGCAACACGTTCTCGCGAACTGTCGCATCGAAGAGGAAAGGCCTTTGGGGAACAAAGGCTACCGAATCTCGCAAATCCCTCAAACGTAAGTCACGTAAATCAAGACCGTCGAGAAGCACCTTGCCATCGGCGGGATCATGAAACCTAGGCAACAATCCGGCCAAGGTACTTTTACCCGCTCCACTTGGTCCGACCAAGGCAACAGTTTCTCCTGCATTCAAAGTAAGATTTAGATTGCGGAGGACCGAAGCTCTTCCCTCCTCGCCATCGACTCCCTCATAACGAAAGGATACTGAATCTAAGACAATGTCTCCCTTAACATCTTCTAGCTTTCGTGGTTTTTCTGATTCAGCAACTCTCTCGGGAGCTTCCAAAATATCCTCGAGCCGATCCAGTGATGCCAATGCCTGCTTAATTTGGTTGTGCATGCCGCCTAGTTTCTTCACAGGTTCGTATGACATATAAAGAGCCACAATAACCGGAACAACGGCATCCAAGTGAATCGCCTTCCGGGAAGCTTGGAACACCGCCGCCGACACACCAACTGCAGTGATAACCTCGATGATAGGAGAAAGTAAGTGACCGTATTTTACTACCTTCATCCGAGCAAAGAAAAATTCCTCGGAAACACTTCGAAAGCGAGAGCTTTCCCTATCCTCTAGGTTGTAGGCTCGTACCTCGGCGGCAGCGGACAGGTTTTCGCTTAGGACGGCGGTCATGTTCCCCGCCCGTTCCTGCATACTCAAGGCACGCTTCATAAGCATATTCCCAATTCGACGAATGGGAAAAACGCACATCGGAATCACTAAGAGGCACAACAGGATAAATGCAAGATCCTCGTTCTTAAACGCCATGAAAAACAGCGAGGCCATAGCGCCCAAGAAGGTAACAGGTTGCTTAATGAGGTCGTTACCCACCTGCAGGACAGCCGTCTGGAGTTGCCCCGTATCATTCATGACGCGACTAAGTAGGTCGCCTTCTCGATTCTTTTGAAAAAAGGCCAGCGGCAAACGCTGAAGCTTGTCGAAGACTTTCAGGCGAACCTTCTCCAAGAACTTTACCCCGCAATAATTGATGAGATAAACGTTAAAGTAGCCACTCACCCCTCGAATCGCAAAGACAGCAGGAAACCATGCGACGTGGGCTGCGAGAACCCAGAAACCAATCTCCTGAACTTCATCCCCGCGAGGAAAAATCTTGGGGAAAATTCGATCTATCATGTAGGGCAACCCAAACCCACTCGCTGCTCCGTATACAATCCCGCAAAGCAAGGCTCCCGCGAATGGAAGCCAGTGTGGTCGCAACAGATAGAAATATGGAATAAGCCGCTTCACTGACTCGATAGAAAAAGCTCAAATACCCCGGAACTGTGTCGGGAATGGACTAAAGTCCGACCTTTAGTGTTTTCTTTTCGGAGGCCGGGATAGCTACGATGCCTTTCATAGTCTTGCGATCATCTCCCTCTCCAACCTTGACCGTGTACTTGCCTTTTGAGAAAACCTTGGGACGGAAACTGGTCCCATTTATGCGCAAGGTGTAAACTACGTCTCCACTCTTTTCTTGAATCAATTGAACCACTTGGTTTGATCTATTAATTTGGAGCGTCGGCAGGTACGCTACTGCCTTGCGAGCGTAGTTGTCGAGTTGATTGAAGGTTAGGGGCCAACCTGAATAAGGTTTGGCAGTCTTGTCGCTGACGTCAATGTTGCGCGGCCAGCAAATAAAGGTTACGTCACGGGACTGCTTGTCGATTTTCACAACTCCGAATCCGGCAGCTCGAGTCGTCAGCTTATCGCCGGATTTCTCAGGAGTGGGATTGGCCACCGCAAGAGCGGTCACCTTATTGCCGAAACCGTCCAAGTGGTCTCCGAGTATGGAGTCTTGGCCTGGCTTCCGATTCTTGCCGGGTATAAGTGGTTTCCACCAACGAAGGTACAGATTGGCGATGGAGGGGACGCAAAAGGAATAGATTGAGTCCTGCCACTCGTCGATTCCGTGATGAAAGACGGTGGCGAGATGCTGGTCGCCGGCGTAGTGGAAGGCAAAGGCCTTGCGAAGGGCGGAAATCGCCTTGTTTCGGCCAGTTTGAGGCCAACCATTCGAATCGAGATCTGCATGTAGGCGGCCACCGATTCTACCGTGAATATGGGCCCCGCCACAAAAGATGGTCTGGGACAAGGCGGCTTTGACATCGGCATCAGTCCAGTCTTGGCCCCATTGATCAAGGAACTTGAGTTGCCTTTCCCCCAGCAAGACAGCTTCCGGAACGTCAACCGACTTCGGGTCGTATTCCGGGTTGCGTATGTGGTCGGGCCTTGGACCCTGCTTTGGAATCATTCCTGCAGGTCCGGTCTTGAATTTGCGATCTTCGAGAATGGCAAAACTCACCCGACCCCATGTCAGGTTGGTGTAATACGTACCAATCCCACGATTTATGGGAGTGGGGTCGTAAGGGTCGGGTAGGTGACTCGTTTGAGCTCGTTCCACTTCCTTGACGTACTCGACTGGCATAATGTAACCGCCGTCGGAGGCTCCCCGAAGGGAGGATTTCTTCCCGTTATGCCCCCAGAGATTGGGCTGCCCCACGTCATGGTCGTCAGGAATCGTAACGGTAGGGTAGTCCTTGATGACTTCCCCGAAGTCCCGCCCGAACTTCAACCATGCAGCGTAATGGCGTCGATGATCGTAGACTTGGTCGCCCGAAAAGAAGAGCAGGTCGGGCTGAATCTTCCTTATGTTTGAAACTAAATCCTTTTTAGGAATGTTGCCTCCATGTCCGGCATTGATCGAGTTTCCCGTAAATCCCACAACCACGAATTCTCTTTTATCCGCAGGGTTTTTTCGTATTACCCCTTCGTAAGTGGCCTTTGCTCCGTGACGAACACGGTACGAGGTCTCTTTCGAGTCGTCCCAACCTTCCACTCGAAAAGGAACCGTCCAACCACGCTCAATGACTTCCGCTTCGTCTACCTGCTGCCATTTCCCCTCTTTCTTGATCTCAAGCATGGCCTTGCGAGATTCGCCTGCCAGAAGGGGATAAAGTTGAGCAGTCAACTTGAGCGTCTTATTGTGAACGGTATACAGGGCAAAACAGATGACTTTGTCCCTCTCGACCTTTGGAATGGCCAAAAGATCGACTCTTTTCTTTGGTGGACCAAAAAGAGCAGCAGGTAGCAAAGCAATTGCAAGCGTTGGAATAAGAATATTTGGCGACACTGATCGTTTCATCTCTAAATAAAAGGACGAGGCAGTTTTCATGTGGGAACAAGTGAACTAGGGCTAGGGCTTATTCTCCCTCTCGCAAATCACCAATCCATCCTCCTTCGCGAGACGGGGGGCGAAAGTGCATCTTGTAAGGTTCTCCAGTATCGCTTTCGACCTTTTTCAAGACTTCCCATTTCTTGAAATTGGATTCGAATCGCTTGAGCGACGGTGACCCTGCGGTGGGTGCAATCTTCTCGAGTAGTTCAAACAAGCTTCGAATAACAAAATTTCCGAAACCAAGTTGCGACTTTGGAATGGAGACTGTCTTGCGATCGCAGTTCATTGAGATTTCGTTTCCTAGCTTTCTTTCAACGTCTCCCTGAGAAAAGAATTCATTCATTACGAGTACTGTCCACCTCTCGCAAACCTCCCAATTTTTCGTAGGGTTGCTGACGTCGGCACAATGCAGGATGAACGCCCCAAGAAGAATTCGGGTCTCGTCATCCAGCAACGGCGCCACCTGTATTCCGGAAACGACGTCTTCCGAAGTGGCTCCTTGACTTGCGTTAAGGCCTGAAATTCCTGCGGTTTCGCGAGCTTGCTTGAGCGCAGCCTCAATGACCGCAAGCTTGCCTGTGACCTGTTTCATTAGGTCATTGTGGCGCTTCATATCCGTCCAGAGGATGGACTGTTCGATGATTGCACGAGCATCGGCAATGGCATTCTTGGCATCCTCGTCCTGATCTTTCTTGAAGGCAAGAAAACCGTGCTTGTCCTAGAGAGCCATAACATGATTTGCAGTACGCTGCTCCTGAAGACCTTCGATCCCGAACTCCCTTACAAGGGGATGAGTGACTTTGACCAGAAAGGCATTGTTGACCCCAGAATGTAGAATGTCATGCCCCAAGGCCGCGAAAACCAAAGCCGCTTGTTCGT